>CAZNRF010000214.1:0-6241 GCA_964575075.1 uncultured Spirochaeta sp.
GTTCTCCTCGTTCTTGAGCATGTTCATAAAGGCGCTGTTGTAGACCCGGTGCATCCCCAGGTTGCGCACGAAGTACCCTTCCATCATCCAGAACGCTTCCGCCAGCAGGAGCGTATCCGGCACCTCCTGAGCCACCCGATCAACCACCTCTCGCCAGAACTCCTGCGGCATCGCCCGATCGAACTCCGCCTGCGGCAGGCCGTGTTCGCTCCGGGAGGGAATATCGCCTCCCTGACCCGGGGCCGGGAACCAGAGGCGCTGGATATGCTTTTTGGCGAGGGTCATCGCTGCATCAAATCGAATGATCGGGAAGTTTCGCGCCACGTGGAGAATCGTCTGAATCACCGTTTCCCGGACTTCCGGATTGAGATAATCGAGTTGCGCCGTATCGTTCCAGGGCATGCTGGTTCCATCGTTTCCGTGGTAGATATAGCGGGTGTCTCCACTGTCAAAGTGGACACGCTTAAAGACAACCGCCGCGTCGCTGCGGTCGTAATAGTGGTCTTCCAGGTAAATCCCCACCCCCGGTTGGGTGGACAGGTTCTCCCCGTTGAAGCTGTACCCGGGAAACGGCGCGTAGGGCAGGCCGATAAACCACTCGGGGTGTTCGTGAATCCACTTGCTGTCGATTCCAGAGTGGTTGGGAACCATATCGCTGGCAATACGAATTCCCCGTTGCCAGAGGCGCCGTCGGAGGTTATCTAAGGCTTCCCAGCTTCCCAGCTCGTTGGCTACATCGTAATCGTACAGGGAGTAGGCGCTGGCCTCCGCCTCGGGGTTGCCGCAGAGGTGTTTGATCCGCTTCGATGCGCCGGAACGTTCCCACAGGCCGATCAACCACAGACCGGTAAATCCCCGGGCCGCCAGTACGTCGAGCTCCTCATCGGGAATCTGGTCGAGGGTTCGAATCTCTCGCTGGTACCTTTTGGAGAGCTGATCGAGCCACACCAGGGTGCTCTTTGCCATAATGACCGCCCGCGGCATCCACTCACGATCCGGACTGAAGCGGGCATAGTCTTCCTCTTCTCCCGTTTCAAAGGATCCGTATTCCAACACGGGAGCATCCCCCGGGGGACCGTGAAATCGAGCCTTCCGTTCCTCTGAAATCATATCTACCGACCGAAGCAAGCGATCGAGGTAGGAGCCGATCATCTGACCCCACTTGGTTCGAATGTACTCCAGTTGAGCATTCAGATCGTCGGGGTGGGCGATCGCCGGTGCTCGCAGAAGATTTATGAGCGTGCGATCTTCCGGTCCGAAGGAGGGACGGGAGTCGAAGAACTCCTGCACGACTCGGCTGAATCGAGGGTAGTCGGTATCGAGGGCGATGATCTCCTCGTCGAACAGCTCGATGAGTGGTGAAAACGCCGGATTCCGGTTGCCCACCCAGAGAACGATGAGTTCTTCGATCGCAACCTGCCGACCGGAAACGCCGTGCACCGTCCGGTCCAGGCTCTCCTGGGCGGTTTCCGTGCCGTGGTAGTGCGCCACGGTGGGAAACCGTTCGGCAAACGTGATCAGAAGTCGTTCAAAGGCGTCAGCCCCTAACGCGCTCCGGAGTGCCTCTTCCAGCTGATCCATTACGGACCAACCGTACTGCTCCAGATAGAGTCCGATAACGTGATGAAATATCTCATCGATCAACCCCATCGCGTAAATATCGCCGGCGCGGACGGCGCGCTCCGGGTGAAGTGCGGCGCGACGCACCGTATTCATGTTCATCGCCAGTGATCGAGCGCTTCGGATATCCGCAAACAGCACATGCCCGGCAAGGGAAAAACCGTCGTCGGAGAACTCGTAGGTGTCGCGGGCGCTTCGGGACACGTGAAACTCCCGGCGCGGGCCGGGCAGTGTGGTCGGCAGGAATACGTGCGTGTGATTGGGTGTCAGAGACATGGAAGGTTCCTCCTTCAGTTGGAACGAACGGCGGTGAGGTGCGCCACCTGCTCTCGCAGTTTTCCGTGGTCGTTAAGCTCCTCCAGTGTAAGGGGCATGCGCCAGGTCCAGTTAAAATCGTTGTATGTCCCCGGGACGTTTACTCGTTCCCGGTGCGGTTCGGCGTGAAGCGTTTCCGGAGCGAGGACCAGGAGATCTTGCAGTTGGAACACCACGATACGACTGGGAGATTTCAGGAGCGCCTGGTACACCTGCCGGGCGGTATCGGCAGTAAACGTATCCGGGCATGGACCGGTCATTCCGATTTCTTCCCAGAGTTGCTCCCGTCCCTCTTCTGCTTCCCACCAGCCGCGCATGGTGGATGTGTCGTGGACACTGGGCGCGCAAACGGTGAGCTCCGGGTACTCATGAAATGGGATCAGCGGCTGACCCGGACGATCCCAATAGTGCGCCCAGCGAGGAATTACCAGTCCGAGGATTTCGAGTTGTCCCAGTACCCGCGGGACCACATCGGGAACGACCCCCAAGTCTTCCGCGCACGGCAGCATGTCGGTGGTGTCCTTCATAACGGACAGTATCTTCTTGCCGTGATCCGCCCATAGTTCATTGCTATCGGCCCCTCGCGTCGCTACCAGGGACTCGAAGCGGTCCTTCTCGCTATCAGTGAGATTGGCGTACCGGGAGCAGTCGCGAAACGTCCACGTGGCGGCGTAGCGTCCGTCAGGAAGTTCCACCAGGGCGCGGTCCCGCCATTGCTCCAGGAGCCAGTCACGGGCACCGTCGGGGATGCTCAGTGCCGATAGCTGCTGCTCTCCGGTCACGTCAGGAGCGAAGAGAAACAGGTCTTCTCCGGGGAGTTGTTCCACGATTGTGCCCTGCAGCTCTTCCAAGGACGACCCGAGCTGCGACCTGAGCTCTTCACCCCAAAGATGCGGTTCCCGAAGCCATCGAATGCGCCCATCATCGAATCCGCTTTCCTGTAGCTCTTCTCGCGAGATTCCGTGCTGTGGCCAGAAGAAACCGGGTATTCCGGACCAGTTTCCGGCGGGGATCGTCCAAATGCGGAAGAATCCCAGCACATGATCGATCCGGTAGGCGTGGTAGAACTGAGACGCGTGGCGAAGCCGCTCTCTCCACCAGTCGAAATCGCGTTCCGCGAGGCGTTCCCAGTTGTAAATGGGAAAACCCCAGTTCTGCCCTAACTCACTGAACATGTCCGGTGGGGCTCCGGCGCGAAGATTTGGCCGAAAGATGTCGCGATCGTACCAGGCGTCAACGCTATCCTCGTTCATGAGGATGGGGATATCCCCTTTGAGGGCGATTCCCGCCGCTTCTACGCGGGCCGCGGCGTCGGCAAATTGCTCGGCCACGCGCATTTGGAGCCACGCGTGAAATCGGGTCTCGTCGCGGAGGGATGCGCGCTTCCAAAGGTTGTCCAGCGTTGCGGTATCGATATCTCGGTGCTCCGGCCATTCCGTCCACGGTTTCTGCTCGTACCGATCCTTCAGCGTGCGAAACACCGCGTACGCTTTTACCCACCCATTGCGGCGAAGAAACGCCGTAAGGTCGGTTCCCTTCAGAATCGCCTCCCGGGCGGCCTGAAATACGACACGAAGGATCGTCAGTTTTTCCTGTAATACCTCATCGTAATTGAACCGCTCCGCCGGCTCCTGAGCAGCCCGGAGCGCGGCGATTCGCGCGTCCACCGCCTTCTTGTCGGCGGGCTGCAGCGCCTGGTACTCCGGAAGATCGGTGATGCGGACATAGATCGGATGGAGGGCAAAAGCACTGAGGGCGCTATACGGTGAGCTTTGGGATCCGGTGTCGTTTACCGGGAGGAGCTGAATGATCTTCTGTCCCGTGGCGGAACACCACTCTGCCAAAGCCGTGAGGTCCGCGAACTCGCCGCATCCGGCGCTGTGAGAACTTCTGAGGGCCGCGACCGGTATGAGGACACCGGCTATGCGTGCCGTTCCATGGGGATATTTCAAACAATTGCCTCCAATACTGTGTCTATTGAGTATAGAGGAGAAGGAACTAGGGAGCAATGAAAAGTGAAGATGGGCTCCTGATCCGGAGAGATACGAAACCTACAGTTCTTTCAATTTATCGCGAAGACGGGCGGCCTCTTCATAGTTCTCTTCATCAACCGCTTTCTGCAACTGCTCTTCGAGATCACTGCGAGGATCCCCCTGCGGACCTTGATCACCGCCCGTGTCGGTGTCCGACTGCAGTTGAACCTCGTCTTCGGAGATGAGGTTTACCGCTACCCCCGCCTCATCAACGATAGATTCGGCGATGTACACCGGACAGTGAACGCGGGAAGCGATACCCAGACTGTCTGATGGACGGGAGTCCACCACGATGCGCTTGAGTCCCTGCTTGAGTATCAGGCGGGAATAGAAGGTGCGATCCTTGAGATCGGTTACCTCAACCCGCTCCACGGAGGTGTTGCTCTTTTCCAGAACGGAAATAAACAGATCATGCGTCATGGGTCGCGGTACCGGCACCCCGGCCAGACCGAACAGAATAGACTGTGCCTCGAGCTGCCCGATAAAGATCGGTACAGCCCGGTCACTGCCCACCGGTTTCACCAATACCGCGTTTCCTTTGTCGGTGCGTGCAACTGTCCAGATTTCCGCCTCAACCAGCATGATGTTTTTCATACCCTACCAGAATAATAACAACGCCCCTCGGGATTATCAAATTGTCAGCGGCGACTTTCAAAAATGGTGCGGGCGATCGGCATTCTGCGGCCGTTTCCGAACGCCCGTGGGGATACTTTGAGAACCGGCGGCGCCTGGCGACGCTTGTACTCGCTGCGGCCGACGAGGTGCAGAATATGGGAGACGATCTCCGCATCGAAGCCGGCGTCTACGATCTGGGGGTAGGTCTGGTTCAGAATGAGATAGCGGTGCAGAATTCCATCGAGGATATCGTAGGCGGGGAGGCTGTCCTCATCTTTCTGGTCGGCCCGTAGCTCCGCTGAAGGGGGCTTGGTAATGATCGCCTCGGGAATCACTTCCTCATCCCGGTTCATGTGCCGCGCCAGCGCGTACACTTCCGTCTTGAGAAGATCTCCGATCACGCCCAGACCGCCGGACATATCGCCGTACAGCGTGCAGTAGCCCACGGCGAGCTCACTCTTGTTACCGGTGGTGAGGGTGAGGGATCCAAACTTATTGGACCACGCCATGAGCAGATTTCCTCGGGCGCGCGCCTGGATATTCTCTTCAGCGATCCCCGGCTCCGTATCGGCAAACTCCTCACTGAGAAGCTCCGCGAAGGCATCGTATACCGGCAGAATCGGCAGGGTGCGATACGCCACGTTGAGATTGCGGGCCAGCTGCTCCGAGTCGGTAATGCTGCCGCTACTGGAGTACTGGGAGGGCATGAGAAACACCTTGACGTTTTCCGGCCCCACCGCGCGCGCCGCAATGACTGCCACCACGGCGGAATCGATGCCGCCGGAGAGCCCCAGGTGTACCCGGGAGAAGCCGGTTTTCGCGAGATAGTCTCGCAGTCCGAGGACAAGGGCGCGCTCCAGCTCTGCGAACCGGTCGTCTTCCCCGGGAAGGAGGGGAGCCGCCGGGGGCGTTTCTTTCCCGGCGGTGGAGTCCATGAGCGAGCCGGATTCCACGAGGGTCACGTGCTCCGAGAATCCCGGAGAGAGGTGCCGGATCGCCCCGGATCGATCGGTCGCGAAGGAGTACCCATCGAAGATGAGACTGTCGTTTCCCCCGACCATGTTGACGTAGATGACCGGGACGCTATTGCTTCTGCCGATGCTGGAGACGAGGCGCGCCCGGGTGTGGAGTTTCCCGGAATGAAAGGGACTTGCTGACGGCGAGAGAATGAGCTGCGCCCCCTGATCGAGCAGGTCGTGCACCGGATCGACGGGATAGCGCGTTCCCGGCACCGGTTCGGTCTCCCACCAGATGTCCTCACAGATCGCGATACCGATCTTGAGACCGCGGTATTGCCACACCTGACTGGCCGAGG
This sequence comes from uncultured Spirochaeta sp., assembly GCA_964575075.1. Classification (GTDB taxonomy): domain Bacteria; phylum Spirochaetota; class Spirochaetia; order DSM-27196; family Alkalispirochaetaceae; genus Alkalispirochaeta. Next base: position 5,899 of record CAZNRF010000214.1, read on the forward strand.
CCGGCTCAAAATAGCGCGCCTCATCAAAGACATCATAGGTGGGAAGCAGCCGCTTCGCCTGGCGAAAGACCACTTCACCGTTGAGAATAACCGCCGCTACATTCTGGAGGCTTTTGCCGGCGCTTCCCTGCGTGCGATCCACATATCCCACGACCACCGCGATATCCGGGGGCAGCGTCTGTTGCAGCCGCCGAAGGGCGGTGATGTTCTCCGCTACGAACGCATCGTAATCGAGGAGATCCATCGGAGGATAGCCGCAGAGACTCAGTTCGGGAAATACGATCAGCTCGGCGCCCTCACTGCGCGCCCGCACCGCCGCCTCGCGAATTCGCTCGCTGTTACC
>CAZNRF010000215.1:0-6237 GCA_964575075.1 uncultured Spirochaeta sp.
AGGGAGAAGAGCTGAACGCCGCTCGTCCCGGCATCGAGCCGGTGGACCGGTCCCGGTCGAAACGAGACGCTTTCCTGCCACCACCCCTCACGGGCAGCCACAGCGCGGACGATTTCGTCGAGCGCTTCATGGCCGTGAGCGGGAATCCCCGGAGGCTTATTCAGCACCAGCCAGTCGTCGGTGCGCTCGATGATCGATATGCTCCAGTGGCCCGCACGAAGTTCTCCATCGTGGAGATGCGGCGAGAAACGGGATTCCCGCGGGCCCTGCTCCGGGCGATACTGCTCGCGGTGCTGCTCGCGGTGCTGCTCGCGGTGCTGCTCGCGGCGCTGCTCCGGGCGGCGTTGCTCGCGCCCGGTGGCGCTCCAATCAGGGATCACGATTTGGTCTCCTTCCTGCACGCGGGTTTCTACGGTAACTTTGCGGTCGTTTAACCGGACCTCTCCGCGGCGGATCGCGCCGGCGATCGCTCCCGGGGGAACTTTGGGAAATCCGTTGCGGAGCACTCTGTCCAGACGCCGTCCTTCGTCATCTGCCGCCACCTGTAGTTCTGCCATGACGGCAGTGTAGACCGGGAGCACAGCCTTGACAAAGGGCTCACGCACTGACGACACTGCGTGAGTGCAGAGTCAGACCGCCCATTATCTCTACGAGATGATCTCTAACCGCTTGTTCCTCTCTGCGTTTTTTAGCTGGTTCTCTGCACAAATCATCAAACTGCTGCTGGATCAGGTTCGGGGACGGTCTCGAAGATCCAAAGACATGGTAGCCACGCTCATGTGGAAAACGGGCGGTATGCCATCCAGCCATTCCTCTCTGGTGACGGGATTGGCTACCGCCATCGGGGTTTCCTATGGCGTGCGGTCTCCGGTGTTTACGGTGGCGTTATTCTACGGAGTTCTGGTCATTCGGGACGCGATGGGGGTCCGCCTCTCTGCGGGCCACCAAGCGCAGAAGATCAATGAGATGGGCCGTGAACTGCAATCACGCTTCGGCATCGATTTCGAACCGGTTAAAGAAGTGAGTGGCCATACCCCGAGCGAGGTGTTCGTTGGGGTTCTGCTGGGCTTCTTCATCGGATTGGCGTTCAGTCTTTTGTAAGCTCCGCCGCTGATATGACGAACTCTTTGTGGTGGCCCATAATCCTGAGTGCTGTTCTCCTTGTTCTCGGCTTGCTGCTGTTGGTGCTGCCATGGGACTCGGCGGTCGGTCTGCATGAGCTTCGTCCCTGGCAGGATTTTGATGTGGTGGTCCTTCCGAATCACGGCGACGAGGCCCAAGCGGTACAACAGCTCATCAGTGCCGACGAGGAGGTGTTATACATCGGGAACGCGTCGGTAGTGATCGAGGATTTTCGCGGAGGATCTGAGGTGGTGGTGGCTGATCTGCCGGAGCGTCTCGATCCCGATGATCCACGGTTTGATCCGTTTATCGCATCCCTTCCGTCTCTGTTTCGAATAGATACGCCCGGTGGGTCCGCTGCCATTGTGTACTTAGAACGGCGAGGCTCAATTATGAATCGTTGGGCGGAAATAGACCGACTGTTGGAAGGTGTGGAGTTTTACCTGCTCGGCTGGCAGCCATTGCTCCCGGCGGTATCGGCGGTGGTGGTGTTAATCAGCCTCATTCCGGCGGCGATGGCGGTGCGGCGGCGTCGGCTCAGCGCAGTGGTAATCCAACTCACCGTTACCGCCTACACGGTGATCGGTGGGCCTCACGCCGTGATTCCCGCTGCGTTGGCCGGACTGGCGTGGATGTACTGGAATAGCCATAGCTACAATCTAGAACGGGAGTGGTTGGTTCATGGCCGCAACGGCCGGTGGGATCGAGAGCACACCCCGGCGCTCCTGTTTCTCGTGGCCGCCACTATCGGTCTCTTGGCAACCGCCCCAACGGCGCGGAGCGCGGCGGGTGTTATGGGCGCGTTGGTGGGCGTCTGGGCGCTGAGCGCCGCTGTGCATCGCCGCAATGTGCTGCGCTCGGAGCACCGCTTATTCGCACCGCGGCGAATCCTTCGTGGTCGGGTGACCTTTCCCGGGCTTGTGCCGGGGCTGACGGTGCTGGTGGCCGGATCGGCGGTGCTCATTGCGCTCAACGCGGGACGGGGAGCACTCTCTTCCGGAACAACCGCTCCGGTTCCGGAACATCTGGCGGTAGGGCAGCCGGTGATCGGGAGCGGTGCGGAGGCCATGTCCGCCGAGGGAGATGTAGAACGTATCGTGGAAGGCATGCGCACCCTGTCTCCGGAGGATACCCCGCTTTCCACCGCTGGCTATGTGGCACACCGGTGGTACCAGGAGACATTGCTGTACGGGGGTCGCTATGAGGTTCCCGAGATGAATGAGGGTATCGCGCTTCAGCGACTCCGCCGGGAATCGGGAGGCCTCGAAGCGTACCGTTCAGAGGTGACCCGCTTCGATGAGGAATGGATATCACGGCAATTCGACGCTCCAACGGGGAGCGCGTATCGGTTCTTCTTTCAGGAGCGAGGCGCGTTTCAGGTGACATTTCAACCGTTGCGGCTCCCCGTGCTTGATGTGCTGTTGTACGGCCGGCGGGCGATACTGCTGCTGATACCGTTTATCACGCTGGGACTGAGCATCCGCTTGCCCTACCGAGGGGTCCTTGGTACGGTTGGTGCTGCATCGAGGAGTGAGCGACAAGAACTATGACACCATTTTTTTCAGGGGGCGTTACTCCCTTGGCCACAGATAAGCCCCTTGAGCAGGGATTCTGGAACGCAGCCGTACCCACGGTGTGCGTGGTTCCCCTCCAGCAGCACGCCGGCAGCCGCCTTCGCAGTCTGGTAAAGCCGGGGGAACAGGTTCGCGAGGGTATGGTAATAGCCGAGAGCGGCCTGCGCCTCGCGGTGCCGCTTCACGCGCCGATTCCAGGACGCGTGACCGAGGTGGGGACTACTACGCTACTCGACGGCACCCAGTCATCGGCGCTATCCATTCAATTGGACGGTGAGTTTGACCGGCTCGGCAAAACGCTCCAGTCCTATCCCTGGCAGGAGCTGTCTCCGGAGGAGCTCCTGGAGCTGGTCCGCTCCGCCGGCATCGTATGTGGGCCGCGATCCTGGGTTCCTGCTCATACCTACCTCCGTCGACGCGCTCCCGGGGGATCGGCGATCCTCGTGCTTGATGTGGCGGAGACGGAGCCGTACCTGAGTGCCGGCGCAGAAATTGCCGCTGAACGTCCCCAGGAGGTGTTGGAAGGGATCGCCATAGCCGCTCGGATCCTCAACACGGAACACATACACGTTATCGTTGCCGGCGGTTTCTCCCGTGCCCATACCGCGCTGCGCACTGCCCGGGGAGCTCACGTGCGGATACACAAGGTTCCCCATCGCTATCCCGCTAATACGGAGGAGCAGGTGCGGCGGGTCGTCGGTCTCAAACCGGGAAAGGATGGTGATACAGACGTGATCGCCCTTTCCCCAGCGACGGCCGCGGCCATTCGGGATGCCGTGGTGTACCGTAAGCCACAAATTGATCAGGTGATTGCCGTGGGTGGTGGCGCCGTGGCTCGTCCGGCCCACATTCGTGTCAGAATCGGCACCTCTATCGCGGAAGTGTTGCAGGAGTGTGGGGGACTCATTCAGGAGCCGGAACGTATCGTTGCAGGTGGTATCCTCACCGGTCACCGCGTACGCAACGTAAACGCCCCAATCACGAAGAATGTAACGGCGGTGATCGCCCTTACCTCCGACGAGGTGCGGGGCGGTACTGAAGAGCCATGCATCAGTTGCGGTGGATGCGTCCGGGCGTGCCCCGTTTCGATCAATCCGACCCTCCTCAATGATCTGGTCCTTGACGGAGCAGACAGTGACTTGGAAGGTGCCGGCGTGTTCGATTGTACCGAATGTGGATTGTGTGCACATGTGTGTCCGTCCCGAATCCCCCTGGTTGAACGGATTCGAGCCGGGAAACAGCGGGCCGGAGGCCGTTCATGAGTAGCGTAGCGCACTATCGGGTGCCCCACAGCTTTCGGATGCTCACCGTACGCGGGATCTACATACGTCTCTCCCTGGCACTGGTCGTGCTCCTTGTGGCCGCGCTGTTTCGAAGTGGAACATCGGTACTCGTGACGGCGATGGCAGCGGTGGGAGGCGGTATCCTCGCCGAACTCGTAGTGGGACTTACCGGCGATACCTCGGTACGGCGGAGTGGAATCGGGAACGGACGGGTCTGGTACTACGGTTTTCTGATTACCGCCCTGGCCCCGTTAGGTATTTCCGCCCCAGCCGCTGCAGGGGCCACCGCTGCGGCGGTATTCATCGGATTGTGGCTTCCCGGCGGGCCGGGAGCGTACTGGTTGCACCCCGCCCTGGTGGGGCTGGTTTTGGTGCCGGGCTTAGCGATCGGCACGGGTGGCTCCGTAGAGGCCGGGAGCGGTTTCACCGCCGCTGTGGAGGCCTCTCAGGCGTACCGCCTGCTTGATCAGTACCTCTTCGATCCGTTGGCGCTGTCGATTACTCCCGAATGGATAGCAGCTCTCTCCGGTTTTGGAGTGGGGGACCCTGCCTCCGCTACTGCTGGTCTCGTGTTACCCGCGCTGGTCGCGGTGATGATTATCATAGGTGAAGATGTGGTTCCGGCGTTGCTGCCGGTGGCATATATCGCCGCCTTTGCCGTGGTGGCTACCCTCCTCGGGGGAGAGCCGCTCACCGCTGTGATCACCGGAAACGTACTGGTCGTCGCTGTTGTGGCCGCGGCTGACCCGGGGGTCAGACCGGTCTATCCAGGGAGCATCGTGGTCTTCGCCACGGCGGCGGGGGTACTCACGGCTGTCTTTACGGTGTTTCGCGGTACCGATCTTCCCGCGGTGGCCGGGCTGCTGGTGGCCGGAGCGTTTCGCCCCCTCCTCGACCACGTATGGTTTGCCTGGCGGAGGCGTTCGTCATGAACCCTCGTCTCTCGCGAATAGGTCGGGTGGCAACACTACCTGTGGCGGCGGTAGCGGTGGTGTTGCTGGCCGAGTTCCTGATGTCTTTCGGATCGTCTTCAGAGGCTGGATTCTCACCGGACCAACTGGTGCCCGGAGATTCGGGGATGGTAGTGGGGGATCGCGTAACCGCTGATGATTCGTCGGTATCAGCGTTATGGACCATCGAGGAGCGCGGTACCGTGACGGGAGTTGTTGCGCTGGCCTCCGCGGCGGGATATCGCTCACGGGTGCAGGTTGCGATAGCACTGGCAGATGATGGGTCGGAGCTCGCTCAGGAGGTGTTCGCTCACGGTGAGTCCTCCTACGTTCGAAGAGCGTTGGAATCGGGTGGAAGCGATGCGTTGAGTGGGGCTACCCTCACTGAGCAGGGAATACAGGCGGCGGTTGAGCGGGCGCGCTTGGCGGCACGACGTTATCTTGAGGAGCAGCGGTGACACATTTTTCACGACACATAACCACCCGCAATCCGGTATGGATGGTTCCTTTAGCGCTGCCCTTTGTTCTGTACGCAGGTCAGGGGTATGACCTGGCACTTCTGTTTGCGATCACGGTGGTGATTACGGTCCCCACGATTCACGGCATATCATTTTTTGTGGAGCGCCGTCTCCCGCGGCACCTCCGGGCGGTTTCGGTTCTACTCACCGGAGCGGTGGTGGTCACGATCGCTGAAATGGTGCTCGCCCGGTTGGGCCAAGCCCCCTCGGACCGAACACGGTACCTGGTGCAGGCCCTTGCGGTTGCCGGAATTTCGGTATGGCCGACGTTTTCCAGTCCTGCCGGTGAGACATTCCCGCACCGCATGGCGGTAGCCGGGGGCCTGGCGGTAGGGTTCGTGGTGGGGTTCGCCCCATTTGCAGCGATTCGGATCGCACTCTCTCGCAGCGGCTACCATTATGCAGACTCGGTCGCCGTGGGGTTCCTGTTGCTCGCGGTGGGACGGATGGTGATCTCCATCTACCGGCGGTATGGTTCCGGTGCTGCTCCGGGCGATGCTTCGGGAGGTGAGCGCTCATGAGTATGATCGCACTGGTCATGACGGTGGCCCTGACTCAAAATGTTGTGCTCGTACATTATCTCGGCATCTATCAGCTCTCCGCAGTGGTCCGAAGTCCGCGTCGAGCACTGGTGATGTCGGTAGCAACCACCGCCGCCCTGGTGTGGGTGGGGTTGATCCATTGGCTGGTGTATCGCTTCCTGCTGGTCCCGTTGAACCTCGAGGTTCTTTCCACCAGTTCCCTGGCTACGGTGCTCGCGGTGACGCTGGGTCTGGTGCGAAGAGTTGGG
>CAZNRF010000216.1:0-6233 GCA_964575075.1 uncultured Spirochaeta sp.
GCGCCACCGGAGGCGGATCGCCTCACGCGCTACTCCCACTGGGTGTCACAAACCGACTACCGGGTGGTTCCTCCCGGCGACTGAGCCACCACCGCCAGCCGGCCCGGCAGGAGAGAGAGAACCCGCGCCGCCGCGGCGTGGCCGGCGTCACCAACCAGGCGTTGCAGTTCATCCTTCGTAAATCCGCGGCGGATCGATAGCCGACCGTCGTAATAGGCGAAGCTGCCGCGGAAAAAGAGCCCCGCCAACAGCGAATACCCGACGTAGCTCAGGCGGGAGCGGCGCAGGTCGTTCAGGACGTATCCGTAACGTGCCACACGGGCAAGCCGGGGTAGCAGCTCCACGATCGCTGCATCGGGGAGGTGGTGCAGAAAGTGGTTGGCGAAGATGTAATCCACCGGGCCCACGTGATCGAGCTCGGCTGCTGAGCCCTCCACAACCTCGATATTCGGATCTTCCGCGGTACACTCCCGGGCGTAGGCAATAATCCGCGGGTCCTGGTCGAGGCAGATCACGCGGGCCTCGATACCGTACCGCCCTGCCGTGGCGGTGATCCACATGCCGATATCGCATCCGCCGGCGCCCACGTCCAACACGGTAATCCGGGAAAGCCCGCGGCGTTGGGCGTCGCGAAGAATAAACCGGCGGATCAGCGTCCGGGAGCGGCTCACCAGGCGATTGATCGTGCGGAACTGACGTACCGTGGCGATCAGGAGCGTCTCATCGGCGTCCGGGGCATCCATCAGTTCCGATTCGCCGGAGCGCCGATCCCACTGGTGGTTCACTGCGGTTCTTTTACCATATGGGCCGCCTCCATGGTGAGGCCCGGCCCAAAGGCGGTGGCAAAGACGTTTCCCATCCGACTGTCGTCGGCCAGAATTCGCCGGAGGACAAACATTATGGTACTGGAGCTCATGTTGCCATACTCCCGGAGCACCTCGTAGGAGTGGTGAAATTCCGCCGCCTCCACGCCCAGGGTGGCGGCGGTCTTCTCCAGGATCGCCCGCCCCCCGGGGTGAATCGCCCAGATATCCACCTCTTTCCGGGTGAGGCGGGATGCGGCCATCGCCTCGTCGATAAGGGGGGCGATATTGCGCTCAATAATGCGCGGAACATACATCGAGAGCTTCATGTCGAATCCGGTCTGGCCGATGCTCCACGCCATGTCATCTTCGCTTTCCGGGGCAGTGCGGGTAATAAATGAACGGAACGCCAGGCGCGCTCCACTGCTGTCTCCCGGATCGGCTGAAACCAGCGCCGCGGAGACGCCGTCCGCGAAGAGTCCGTTGGCGATAATGATGTCGACATCCTCTTTCTGCTGCATGTGCACCGAACAGAGTTCGGCGTTTACAATGAGCACCCGCGCTTTCGGATCTGCGCGACAAATGGAGTCGGCGAGCTTCATCGCGGGAAAGGCCGCGTAACACCCCATAAACCCTAAGTGAAACCGGTGTACTCCAGGGTCCAGGGGAAGCTCCTTCACGAGATAAAAATCAAACCCCGGCGCCGAAAACCCTGTACAACTCACCGTGATCAGGTGAGTGATCCGCGCCTGCGCCTCCGGGAACCGCCGAAACAGACTCCGCGCGGCACTCAGTGCCAGGCGCTGCGCTTCGCTGATGTACAGGTCGTTCCGGGCTTTGGTGGTGGGCTCCGGCTTGAGATCCGCCGATTGGGGATAGAACGTGTACTCTGTGGGGTCTTTCCCGTAGTCGTTAATTACGGTGTGCCGTTTCTCGATCGCCGATGCCGGATAGATACGGTCGATGAGCTTCTGCGCCCGGGAATCGTCGGCATACAGTTTCCGCATAAACTGCCGGGCAAACTCCTGTGTGTAGAAGTGTTCAGGAACGGAGGTTTCCACCCCGTGGAGATAGACGCCGGTTGACTCATTCATGACCAGAACGTACGGTTTCTCCTCGGCGGAGACAACGGAAAACGGGAGCACACGTGAAAAACGACACAAAACTTTCGGAGCGGATGGCCCAGTTTAATCTGGGCGAGCCCCAGAGCAAGCGCGATTACAACCGCCGGCTTTTCCGCGTTGTTGCAACCCGCTATGACCTGATCACCCGGCTGCTCTCCTTTGGGCAGGACCGGTATTGGAAAGAGGTGCTCCTGCGCCACGTCACCCGGCACGCTCCCGGGGAGATTCTCGATGTGGCCTGCGGTACCGGAGACCTGACACTCGAGCTTGCCCGGCGGCTCCCGGATGCTCGTATCGTTGGGATGGACCTGACGCCGGAAATGATCCACCGTGCCCGGCGTCGCGCTGCCCGCGCCGGCGGCCCCGCCACAAAGATCCGGTTTGATCTGGGGGATATGAGTGCCCTCACCTACCGTGATGCGCGGTTCGATCTGGTCACCGCCGGGTATGCCCTACGAAACGCGCCGGACCTTCCCACCACGATCGCGGAGCTGTATCGCGTGATTCGACCGGGAGGCGTTCTGGGTGTCCTTGACTTCTCCCGCAGTGATATCCCGGCGATCTCCGCGGGGCAGATTGGTCTGTTACGGTTCTGGGGTCGGCTGTGGGGACGATTTCTGCACGGAAATCCGGAAGCGTATGGATATATCGCCGAGAGTCTCCGCCGCTTTCCCTCCCGGAGCCGGTATCTCGAGGCCCTGCGGCGCGGTGGGTTTCGGATTGCCACCGAGCGGCGCTTCTTCTTTGGTATCATCGCCGTGGTCATTGCGCGGCGATAGCACCCTCGTGAGAGCTCCTACCACGGGCTCCGGCGGTACGGCGAGGCGATCATCGCGAAGTGCTTCATGACCCAGTCTGCGGCGGCGCCGCGCACGGTACGGTGGATCGCCCAACTCCTCACGTAGGAGCGAATGAGGCCCCGGGCGGCGCCGATCTTCATGCCGAGAATCGAACGGCGCGCCGCCACATCAAACGCCCGCCGCCGCTGCCGCTCATACTGAGCGGCACCCGCCGCAAACTGGGTGGGGTCCCGGAGACTCACTCTCAGCAGATCCGCCAGGTGCTCCGCATCGCCCAGTCCGACGTTCATACCCTGGCCGCCGATGGGCGGCATTACGTGGGCCGCGTCACCGGCGAGGATGACCCGGCCCCGATGCCAGCGGGTGACCCGAAACCGCTCAGTGCGGAAACTACTCCGCCAGTGCTCCGGCGAGCGGGCGAGGGCCATACCCGTTCGCCGGGTGACGAGATCCTGCACCAGCCCCTCCGGAGCCTCCGGGTACCAGCGATCGGTCTCAACGATCCACCGCCGAAGGCCGCCGGGGAGCGGAAACGACTCCACCGAACCCTGGCGGGTAAAGTACAGATGCGCCGCCTCCCCCAGATCCGTGTCGTCGGTGATATCCGCCATAGCAAACGTCTCCCGCAGGAGGCGACCCCGCCAGCTGTCGGTGACGTGGGTTCGGACGGTGCTGTGTTTGCCGTCACAGCCGCAGAGAAACCCTCCCGTTACGGATGACATACCGGCCGCCGAGAATCGGGCGGTGACGGCGTGCTCGTCTTCCTCGATAGCGGTGACTAATGCCCCGCGAATGACACGGACCCCGGGCAGACGTGCCACCGCTTCAGCAAGGATCTCTTCCGTGCGCCGCTGGGGAAGGGTAAGAATAAATGGAAACGGTGAGGGAAGCGTATCAAATCCCGGCGTGGCCACCGCCCGGCGATCACCATGAATCACTGCCGTCCGAACCGGTAATCCCGCGGCGATGAGTTGATCCGCCACGCCGTAGCGTTGAAAAAACTCCAGAGAGGCCGGGGTAATCCCGATCGCCCGTGAGGTCTCCCGAATCGCCGGCCGCTGCTCGAGGACCACCACCGCGATGCCCGCCTGTCCCAACGCCAGTGCTACGGTGAGGCCCACCGGCCCGGCGCCCACCACGATTACCTCGGTGGTCGATGGGTCCTGGTCTCGCGAGGCGAGGCTCGCCTCGGGGTTCTGGTTATCGGGCAAGGTCTCGGGCGTCGGCAATGGTGCGCTCCTCCCGTAGCGTACGTTCGCTTTGGGATTCTATCCCGTCTATGACAAACTGCAGCAGCTCTGCGGCCTCTTCCTGGTCCGACTGGGCCGGAATTTCCGCCTGGGACTCGTAGTACATCGCCTCCTCGAACGGCGTGGCGGCGGCCGCGTGGTCTCCAGCCATACGTGAAATCTGCCGTTCCCGTCGTCGCTGCGACCAGCCTCGGGACTGCAGATTCTCCGCCAGGCGCACGTAGTAGTCCCAATACCGCAGCGGAACATCACCGGCGGCGTACGCCGCATCGTGCAGATCCACCGCCCGCCGGGAGAAGGAGACCGCCGCCACGGTATCTCCAAAGGATATGGGGAAGCCGGGGAGACGTTGGTAGAGCTGTCCCGCCACGTAGTAGGGGTTGCTGTACTCAGGGTCCGCCGCTACCGATTGCCGGAGGTCTTCTCGCAGGTCATCTGCCATGAACAGTGCGTTGAGCACACCCCGAAGCTCACCCTGTTTGGCCCGGGCCGCTCCCCGCCAGAAAAACGCCGGCGCCGGTGCGCGATCGCCGGCGATCTCCACCGCCTCATCCGCCATCTCTTGAATATCCGCCAGCCGGGTCATCGCCTCCTCTTCCGCGAGCTGCTCCGCGTATAACCCCAGATCAATCCGGTTGAACTCCGCCCGCGCGCGCCGCCAGAGAATGCCGGCACGATCCGCGTCCCCTGCAGCTCGGGACTCAATCTCATCTAATGCCGAGAGTATTTCATCATGGCGATCGTACTCGTGCAGCGTATCGATCCGTTGCCACTGGTCATCGGAGATCTGCGCCACCGCAATCCCGGATACCATAAACGCTATCGCTATCACCCCAGCCCATTGACGGTACATCTACTCCTCCTCGGGAGAAAGTAGTCATTCCGGCGCCGATCGTCAGCCGCGGTACTTCGAGACCGGAGATTTGATTCTGGGCGACGGTAGTTCTATTCTTTAGAGAGATAGGAGAAACGGATATGGCCTTCGACCGGCTCGATTCCGATGCCACCGCCCGGGACCGAGCCTACACTGCAATGCTTGCTCACATTTCCGACGTGATCGCGGTCTTGGACCAAGAGGGGATCGTTCGGTTCAAAAGTGCGAACGTTCGCGAGATCTTCGGCTGGGACCCCGAAAAACTGGTGGGCCGCTCGGCGTTCGCGAACGTGCACCCTGATGATGTGGAGCACATTCGGCAGCGGTTTTTCGCGCTCCTCCAGGAGCCGGAACAGGTAATCTCCGGTGAGTGTCGTTACCTGCACGCCGATGGTACGTACCGTTGGATGCGATTCTCCGCGGCAAATAAACTCGATGAACCGATCTTACAGGGGATTTTGCTCAATTACCGTGACATCACTGAGGAGCGTCGGGTCCAGGAGCGATTTCGAGTAACCTTTGAATATGCGCCGGTAGGGATGTTTCTGGTAGACGATCAGAACCGGATCGTTGAGGCCAATCGCGCGGCGGAGGAGCTACTGGGCTACGAGGAGGGCTCACTCATCGGCATGAACGGGCGGGACCTTATCCATCCCGACGATCTCGAGCGAGAGCCGATCGAGGAGGTAACTGAACAGGTGCTGTCGCAGCAGACTCCCTGGGAAACCGACAACAAGTTCCGCACCAAAAGCGGCGCCTATATCGACGTTCATGTCCGGGTCGGCGGGATTTCCCTCGAAGATCGTTCGGCGTCGCATATCGTTCAGTTTTACGATATCACCCGGCGTGTGCAGGCCGAGGAGCGGGTGAAAGCGCTCCTCGAAGAGAAGGAACTCCTCCTTCGGGAGGTTCACCATCGCATCAAGAACGATCTCAGTCTGGTGTACTCGTTGCTCTCAACACAGGCGCAAACGGTAGGAAAAGAGGCGGCTGCAGCGTTGCAGGAGGCCGGTTCGCGGGTTGGCGTGATGGCGCGTGTCTATGATCGTCTGCAGGAGGTGAAGGGTTTTACCGAGGTGGATGTATCCACCGTGATCGGTGGCCTGGTGGAAGATCTGCGCCGGAGTGTGGTGCCCGATGGGATCTCCATTCGCACCGACGTGCCCTCGATCTCGGTACCGTCGCGTCTGGGGGTATCCTTGGGAATCATCGCCAACGAGCTGATCGCCAACGCGGTTAAGTACGCATTCCCGCCGCAGACCACGGGGGAGGCCGCGGCGGCGGAGATCGTGATTACGGTGCAACGCGCCGCGGCGGAGCGGTACGGCGCGCCGGGGGAAAACCCCGCGGTCTGCACCGTGAGCCACTAGCCGCAGCCGGGG
>CAZNRF010000217.1:0-6227 GCA_964575075.1 uncultured Spirochaeta sp.
AGTCCCGTTGTGACGATAGTCCCCTCCGGATAGTAGTGGGCGATACTGCGGTGGTAGCGACGAAACGCAACCTGCGCGTAAATCTCATCGGAGATCACCAGGATCGAGTGAGATCGGCAGACCTGAGCAATCTCCTCCAGCTCCTCCGGGGAATAGGTCATGCCGGTGGGATTATTCGGATAGTTGAGAATCAGTTTGGTAGGACGCCTGCCGCCCCGGCGACTCTGCCGAATATGGTCATCGAGGACGGAAGCGCTCAGCTTATACGCCGATTCCGGTCCCAGCGCAATGCGCACTACTTCATCCCGGGTAATAAGGGTTTGCGGGATGTAGCTGACCCAGGAGGGAGCTGGAAAGAGGAGATCACCCTCCACCGCGAGCTGCACATCGAAGATAAGCTCCTTGCTGCCGGGACCCACCATAACATCAAACTCGCCGTTTTCGATGTGGTGCTTTTTGAGGATATGCCTCCGGGCTGCCTCGCGCAGTTTGCCCATTCCCGACGCCGGCATGTACTGATTCTTTCCGGAGTAGCTCGCGATAGCGTCGCGAATCGTGGAATGGACTGGAAACGGTGATTCCCCGAACCCCATATGGAACACCGTGTGCCCCGCGCGCCGCATCTCGGCCACCTCTTCGTTGATCAGAAGGGTTGGCGAGAACTTGAGCCCCCTCAAACTTGGCCGGATCGATACCACACTCATGGGGCAAGTGTAGTCCCTCCGAGGCCGGTGTCAAGGGAGCTTTCCAGCAGGCCCTACGCCGGCAGGCCCTACGCAGACAGGCCCTACGCCGGATTTAGGGCAAAGTACACAAGAAACGCCGCAATCGAAAATACGGTGTATAGCGACAACACGTTGTTGGAGTAGGCGAGATCACCCTCCTCGGAACCCGGAATGTAGAGCGGGACGATGAACGGAGGCGGAAGAATCAGAAACGTGAACACCGCGTGGGTAAAGATCGGACGCAGCTCCAATAGTTCTTCTACCACCCAGGGTACGAGGGTAAGACCCAAGACCAACACCACGGCAAACCGCACCGCCACCAGGGGAGCCGCTGCGGCGATGCCCCGCCGTGTCAGGCGGGTCCCATACCCGATTACGATCAGAATCAGCGGACCGATTACGTCTCCCACCATCTCGAGGGCCCCGATCACCGCCGAGGGCACCAGGGCGGTGGTCAACCACGGTCCGGCGCCGACGAGGTTCAGGACCGAACCGCCGACGATCGCGAGAATGATTGGTGAGGTGGCGAAGGAGCGCACCGTTTCTCCCACGGTACCTCCGGCGCCGTACCTCACCCGTAACAGCGTGACAAACACAAACCAAATGAACAACTCATGCGGCAGACCCAGGACACTGATCACGCCTACCTGGTGCATGCCGTAGGCGGTGCCGAAGAGACTAATGCCGAGCATTCCAAACTCGAACCCCGTCATGAGGAAGGGCACCGGCCGCGGCCAGCCCGGTATCCGGCCTATCGCGTAGCCCATCGCCAGAAGGGCAAAGAGCACCGCCGGCATGAATACGAAGAGTCCCAGAAAGCGCGTTTCAAACTCGATCGTAAGGAAGGATACAAAGAACACCGCCGGGAGCGCGACGTTTACGATGAAGCTCTTTATTTCGGCCAGTCCCTGAGGCGAGATCAGGCGAATACGCCGGATTACCGCCCCGAGGACAATCAGGAGAACGATCGGCACCGTGGTGGTTACGGTGCTCCCTATCTGTTGCAGCATGGCGCTATTCTACCAGGACCGTATCAACCGGGGAAGCGGGGCGTAAGCGCCCCGCGCCGGTGGGCACCGCGCCGGTAGGCCCCGCGCCGGCAGGCATCGCACCGGTGGGCAGGCGCGTCGGCAAGAGCCGCGTCGGCGGGTCCTACGCCGGCGGGGCATCCCGATCCTCACAGAAATCGGCGCCGCAAGGACTTGCGAACCTCGTGGGCGCAGTTGTATCCGGGCGCCCCGAAGATACCTCCCCCGGGATGTTGGCCGGCGTTGGCCATGTAGAGCCCCGGCAGCGGGGTGGCATACTCCGAGAGCTCCGGCAGCGGCCGGAACATAAACATCTGATCGATCACCATCTCCACGTGCATCACGTTGGCGTTGGGCATGTTGTGCTTGTCGGCGATCTGCTTCGGTGTTTGGATATACATATCGATAAGCTGATCACTGGTTCCCGGGGCAAAGCGATCCATCACGGAGAAGAGCTTCTGCGCTTCCCGCTGGGCGATGTCGTCCCAGTCACCTCCGCCGCGCAGCTTGTAGGGATAGTACTGCCCCCAGAGAAACAGGGTGTGTTTTCCCGCCGGCGCCAGAGAGGGATCAACCTTACTGAACGTCATCGCCACGATCGCCGGGTCCCGGGCGGGCTCGCCCCGGAGGTAGTCCGCATAGGCATCGTTGAGGTACTGCGGGGTGGGACAGATGAGCTGAATACCCTTATGCATCTCATCCGGCGTGGTACCGGTGAGCTGGTATTCGGGAAGCTTGTCCACCGCCGCCCGCACCACCATACCAAAGCCATTACCCACCTGGATGCGTTCAATACGACTGCGAATATCGCCGGGAATCCAGTTGCGCAACAACTGCAGAAACGTCACCCACACATGAGCGTTGGAGACGATCCGTTTTCCGGTGTACACGTCGCCGTGCACCGTTCTTACTCCGGTGGCGCGACCCTTCTCTACCAGGATCTCGTCCACTTCCTGGTTGGGGAGTACCTCACCTCCGTGGTCCCGAATGTAGGCGGCCAGTGCCTGGGTGAGCATACCGGAGCCGCCCCGGGGTCGAGCGGGACCCTTGCGGTGGATCAGGGAGTGCCATCCGATGAACTCGGCACTGGCGGCATCGGTAGGGGGAGGACCCGACTGAGCACCCCACCACGCCAATGCAGCCCGCACGCGATCATCCTCAAAGGTGTTGTTGATGAGCCGACCGTAGCTTTGAAACAGCTGCCGCAGCATGTCGTTTCGATCTTTCTTGCTGTCGTGCAGCTTGCGGAACGCAAAGGTCGACAGAATCGATTTGCCCGTGGGGGGCTTCAGAAAGAGTTCAAAGACGGCATCGTTGAGGGGCTGCCAGCGTTTGATAAAGGCGCGGTACGCCTCGGCGTCGTGTTCACTGATCCGGGCGATACTCTCCACCGTGCGGTCCAGATCAACGTAGAATCGCAGATCCGAGCCGTCTTCAAAGGGAGCGGTCATGAACGGGTCCAGCGGGATGTACTCCAACCCATAAGAACCGAGTTCGAGATCCTCCACGATCGGGGTATGGTGAATGAGAAAGTGCGCGGAGCCCCCCACATCCATCTGGTACCCGCCGAACATCTCCTCCGTACATACCGCGCCGCCGATCGTGTCGCGGCGCTCGAGGACGGTAACCTTGTATCCCCACTTCGCCAGATATGCGGCGGTCACCAGGCCGTTGTGTCCGCTTCCCACCACTACGATGTCGCTATTCATGGGGGTAAGGGTACGGAAAAGAAGATTGCCGGGGCAATACGCTACCCATCATTCGGAGGAATTTGATTTATGGCGTGGGCAGCAATAGCTTTGGGGACGGAGCGAATGTATGGCACGGTACTGGACAAAGCCACGGATCGTATTCATGGTCTGGGCGGTAGTAGAACTCACCGGGTGGCTCACCACTCACTTCTTTTTTATGGACCCCCGCGCCAACTGGATCTGGCTGATCCTTTCGATTATCGCGTTCGTACCGATGGTACGATACATGCCGTGGCGCAACCGCATACTGCGCAATATCCTGGTGTTGTGGGTGGGTACCGTGGCGGTCGGAATGGTATTTTCGTTTCTGGCCTTTGAAATTGCCGCGTTGGGAATTCTGGCCCCCAATCTGGGCGTATTCTGGCTCTTACTCATGGGCGTGGCGTTTTTGATTAACGCCAAGTGGTGGACACCGGGGCTTTTCATCATCGGAGGAATCGTGCAGATCGTGGCGGGATTACTCCCCCTGGCGTTTCAGGATCTGCTCTTCTACCAATACCTTATCGCCGCCGTGGCGGGAACCGGGGCGATGCTGATCCTGCTCCCGAATCGTCCGTTACGTTCGCTGAGACCCTCTTCACCGGCCAGGTAGTCCCTGGGTGATCGGGCCGTGCCGTATTACTCCCCAGACCACACCGGTCTAATCATCCAGCAGCGTAATCACCGGGGGTCGCTCTCTGCGCGGCAGACGCTCCCAGGCGGACGCCTTCCGCAGTATCTCCGCAACGGTCGTCTCCAGCCGGCCGCCACCTTCCCGAGCGTGAAATCGGTAAAACCGATCGATGGTGCCGGAGTACGTATCAAAGAGGTCGAGGTAGGCGTTGTTCACCGTGATGTCCGAGAAAAAGCGGTAGATTTCGGTCTCGTAGCGCCCATCGTACCGCCGGGCAAACTCTTGCTGATACGAGTCGATGAGCTCGGCCTTGGCAGCGCGGAGGGAGTTCTCACCGGGTTCGGCATAGAGAACCCGCAGCTGCTCCTTCAGTTCCAACACGTCGGTCCGAAACCGCTCCTGATCCCGACGGCGGGAACGAAGCTCACGTAATTCCGGCGAATCCGCGCCATATCGATCAACGAGGTAGCGTTCCGCACCGACTCGCCCGACGAAGGTGGCAAATTCCTCGTTGAATTGTGACTCACTGCGGAGCCACAGGGTGGCGTGGGCTGACTCATGAATGATGATCTCCGCCAGGCGCGCGACCGGATAATCGGCCATAAACGATACCACCGGATCCTTGAAATAGCCCAACGTGGAAAACGCATCCACCGGCCGGAGGATGACATCCCATCCCCGGGCATCCAGCCGACGGGCCAGACCCTCGGCGGGCTCCCGCCGGTAAAACCCCTTATACGGAAATCGCCCGAATATGGGAAACCACCACTCCTTACGCTCAAAGGAGAACTCTCTTGCCGCAGACACCACATCTACGAGGTGATCGCGATCGGTGCGGTAATAGGTGGTATAAGAGTCACCCAACGCCAGTCCGAGTTCTTGTGCAGCAAAGGCGCGAATTTCTTCCACCTCGGCGAAGAGCTCCCGTTCCCGGAGGGTTTGTTCCTCCTCGGGAATCCCTGCGATCGGCGTCGCGGCCACCTGTTGGGCCACCAGGTGGTATCCCTGGCGCGGAAGATAACAGGATGAAAGGAGTATTCCGGCCAGAGCTACGATGAGTACAGCGGCCGGGACATATGATAAAGTTGCAGACGGCATGAATCTCCTCACGGTAGATCAGATTATCAGAGAGCAGCCGGACGAGACACCGTCCACTGCGCTCGCCATTCCGCGAGCCCTCGGCGCAACCCGCTACGACGCGGCACTGGTATCACCGGTAGCGGAGACGCATACGCTCACGGAACAGCTGGCGGTGCTGTTTCGACGGGCGGATTACTCTATTACGGTTATGCGGTGCCCTGCCCCGCAGGAGCCACAACCCGCCTGCGATGCACTGGATCAGGCACGGACGTGTCTGGTTGTAGTACCGGATAAGGTCCGGGTGGATTCCCAGTGGCTCTGGTGGATTCTGGGGCGCGCCACCGCCACAACCCGCCGCCAGGCGGTGATACCCGTGACCCGCCGGGACAGCGCGCGACCATTGACGGAGTTCCGGCCTGCCCTTCCTCAACCTCTGAAAGAGCTTCCATACCTGGGAAGATCCCGGGCGGTGGGGGAGAAGCACGATTCTCTTTGGGTAGCGCCACCGGGAGCGGCGCTGTCTACCCGGGAGGCGATCAATTTGGAGTACTGGATTTACGATCGCGGGTGATCCCGGGTGATCGCGCCGGCGTCTCCCGCGGCACCCCAGGTGAACACGCCGTTTCGATCGGCAACGTTCCATTCGATCTGGAATCCCGCCTGACGCAAAACGACCAGGGTATCGCGATTGAGATTACATCCCCGGGAGACCTGATTCCACACCGGATTCACCGCATCGAACAGCGTTGCCATGACCGGGTGGTCCGGGCGCACATGCTCAAGGAACAGGTATCGCCCGGACGGTTTCAGCACCCGGAGAATCTCATCGAATCCACAGGGCTGGCACTCTACCGAGCAGAACACCAGGGTTGCCACAACGGTATCGAAGGAGTTATCGGGAAATGGCAGGCGCTGGGCGTCGATTCTGGTAGTCGCCACCCGGTCTGAGAGCTCCGGTTGCAGCCGGGCCACTCGCTCCCGGAGGACCAATTCCCGATCGTCCAGATCGCTCCTGGTAAGCGATTCGATC
>CAZNRF010000218.1:0-6201 GCA_964575075.1 uncultured Spirochaeta sp.
GGGGCAAGTATACCCTGGCGGGGCCTGCCTATTTGGCCGAAGCGGGACTTGATAGCTTTGGTGACATCGCCGACTTCGGTGATGAGCTCGAATACGAGATTCACGGGATCGAAGCAGGCAACGATGGAAACCAGCTGATTCAAACGATGATCGATGAAGACGCATTCGGGCTCGGTGATTTTCAGGTGGTCGATTCGAGCGAAGCGGGAATGCTCGCCGAAGTACGTGGACGATCACAAGAAGATGAGCCGATCGTCTTTCTCGGTTGGGAGCCCCACCCGATGAACACCTTCCTGGACATGACCTATCTCACCGGCGGTGATGACTATTTTGGTCCGGATCTTGGTGCCGCCGAGGTGTATACCAACATTCGCACCGGATTTGATGAGGAATATCCCAATCTGGGCCGGTTCTTTGAGAATCTGGAGTTCACGCTGACGATGGAGAACGAAATCATGACCGCCATCAATGACGGTGCCGACGCCCGTGATGCCGCCGCCGCATGGCTACAGGAGAACCCGGCGATCCTGCAGGATTGGCTCGATGGCGTGCAGGCCGTTGACGGTAGTGACGGACTGGCTACGGTGGAAGCAGCCCTCGGAGGCTGAGCGCAGGTTGTCCGCGATTCAGCCGGTGGCGCGGAGACGGAGAACAAGGCCAGGAATGTCCGCGATGGAGTCTACGACGGTATCCGCCCGGGGGGCGAGTACGCTGCGTGGCACCGCGCCGGTGAGAACCGCCACCGTCATGGCGGCGCCGGCGTCCCGGCCCATCGCAAGATCGTGGAGGGTGTCTCCCACTACGACGATTTGTTGCGGAGGGATGGAGATGTGCCGGGCGAAGGCGTGAACCACGGCGGGGTCGGGCTTTACACCGATGCCACTGTCATAACCGCTGATCCACTGGAACCGTGGGGTAATACCGAAGCGATCCAGCGTGTTGCGGGCGCCGGCCTCGGAGTCGCTGGTGGCGAGGCCCACCACGAGGTCCAACGCGGACAACTGGTCGAGGAGGACCGATAGTTCGCAGACGGGAACGGCCGCCGCCGGTCCACGGGTTGCGCTTACGTGATCGATGAGGTGCTGCAGTTCCCGGCTGTTTCGCGACGGCAGAACGGTTTGCCACGCGCTGCTGATATCGCCGGCGTTACCGGCGGCGATTGGACCATCGGGCACGAAGCGATCCGTCGTCGGGTCGTACCCGGCGGCACGAACGAGTGCTTCCGTGATCCGGGGATCGCCCTCGGCCACCGTTTGTGCGAGATCGGTGAGAATCGGGAGCCATGTGCTCCGAAAATCGAAGAGGGTGCCGTCTTTGTCGAAAAGGACTGCCGAGATCTGCATGGCATTCAGCAGGCCCGGAGCGCCCGTTTACGGACGCCCCGGTGTACGTCGAAGAGGGCAGCCCGGGGCGGCGTGCGCATTACCGGGCACTGGCCCTATCCGAGCTCCAGGGTGAATCCGGCGAAGATCTGCACCGGTTGATCCGAGAGCTGTGCTTTGGGATACAAGTCGATTCCGGGAGCGATTTCGAAAAAGAACTCCACAAAATCGTCGAGTAACAGGACACTCAGAGCAAAGGGTATGCGCGCGCCGGCGTCGACTTCTACACCCCCATCAGCGTCGCGACCTTCCGGATAGAGTTTTCCGAAGGCCCCCGCGCCGAACGAGCCGTGAAGCACGCCAACGAGTGGGCGGTTGTTAATGAGACGAATGTCTCCGCTGAGAAACAGGTACTGATTCCCCTCGGTGAAATCATATCCAAACTTCACATCAAACGGAGCCGGTCGGTACACCAGCACGCCGTTGGGAATTCCCGCGGCCAGACCCAACCGCTGACTCCCGGGGCGCGTCTGCGCCAGCAGCGGCGACGTCGCCACGAGGGCGAGTACCACGGCACACATGATAATGCGTCTGTAATTCATAACTGCGTTTCTCCTTGTTCCTTTCAGTATCGGGCGAGCCCGGGCCCTTCTCAACCAGGGAATCCCTCTAGTCGCCCTCTGGATAGAACCAACGGTACGTTTCGTCGGAATCCCAAATCACCTCGGTATTCGGGGCATACTCGGTGTTCATTACATGGTCCACCCAGCGCCGCGCCGTTTCGCGGCGGCTAAATTTCATCACCCGCTCTCCGGCGTGTTCTTCGTCTCCGGCGCCTGCGGAGTCTGTGGCGTCTGGCGTTATCGTCACGTAGATATGGCTGCCCAAACCACGAAAGTACCGCATGCTGATATGAATCCGCGGAGCATCACTCATCAGGTGAAGATACCGATTTCACGGTGGTCGCGCTACGCCCACACCGTCCGCCTCTATGATAAGCTAGAGGGTATGGCAGAAGGCATGCAGCAGGAAGTACTGGGAATCATTGGGGGCATGAGCTGGGAGTCCACCGTTACCTACTACCAGGAGATCAACCGCCGCTACAACGCGCGTCGTGGCGGTCATCACTCGGCTCCGCTGCTCATCAATTCGGTGGATTTCGCGCCGATCGAGGCGATGCAGCGCAGTGGAGACTGGTCCGGCACCGCTCGGATTCTGATCGATGCAGCGCGGGCGTTACACCGTGCCGGTGCTACCGTCCTTCTGTTGGCAACCAACACGATGCACCTCGTGTTAGATGAACTGGCCGATGCGGTGGCGCTGCCCTGGATTCACATCGCCGATGCCACCGGCGAGGCGTTGGCTGGAGCGGGGATCGCGCGGGTGGGGCTTCTGGGCACGCGATTTACCATGGAGCAGCCGTTCTACCGGGACCGCCTGGCGGACCGGTTCGGGGTAGAGGTGGTGGTGCCGGCGGAAGACGATCGTAGGCTTGTGGATGAAATCATCTTCTCCGAGTTGGTGCACGGTCACTTTACCGAAACGAGCCGTGAGCACTATCGCGAGGTAATGCAGCGGGTTGCCGCGGCAGGAGCGGATGCGGTCGTGTTCGGCTGCACCGAGATCGGGCTGCTCGTGGGCGGGGAGGACAGTCCCGTTGCGGTATATGATACCACTCAGCTTCACGCCGCGGCGGCGGTGGAACGGCTGCTATCGGAAGGAGAGGAATAATGAGAATTGCGGTATACTGCGGCTCTCGGCTCGGGAACGACCCCTCCTTTGCCGAAGATGCCACACGGCTGGCAGAGGAGTTGGTACACAACGGATATGGAGTCGTCTATGGTGGAGGAAACATCGGTCTTATGGGTATCGTCGCCGACACCGTCCTCGCCGCCGGGGGTGAAGTGATCGGTGTGATGCCCTCGCACCTCACGCAGCGGGAAATTGCACATCCGGGTATTACCGAACTCCATGAAACGGTATCGATGCACGAGCGTAAGGCCAGGATGATCGAATTAGCCGATGGATTCGTGGCGCTCCCGGGCGGCGTCGGCACGCTGGAGGAACTCTCTGAAGTGCTGAGCTGGGCGCGAATCGGTCTTCATGCGAAGCCCCTGGGGGTGCTGAATACCGGCGCCTACTATCAGCCCCTGCTGGCGTTCCTGGACTCCATGGTGGTCCATGGGTTCATCACGCGGCAAGAACGGGACCTCGTCTTTGCTGACGAGGACCCGCGTCGGCTGGTTCATCGGCTGGCAGAGGCAGCCGCTACACAAAGAAGCTGATCAGGAAAAATACCCCCACGATGTAGGTCAGCGTCGGGACCTGTTTCCCCTGGCCCGTGAACAGCTTGAGAATGATGTAGCTCAGGACGCCGAACACAATTCCCTCGGAGATGCTGTAGGTCAGGGGCATCATGATCAGCGTCAGAAATGCCGGGATCGCCTCGGTATAGTCGGCAAAGTCGAGCTCCTTTACCGGGCTGGCCATAAAGACTCCCACCAGGATCAGCGCCGGAGCGGTGGCCGCTGCCGGTATAAGCAAAAAGAGCTGGCTGAAAAACAGCGCGAAGAAGAAGAGAATCGCCACCACCAGCGCCGTTAGGCCGGTGCGTCCCCCCTCTTCAACACCGGAGGCGCTCTCAATATAGGTTGTGACGGTGCTGGTTCCCAGCATCGCGCCCACCGTGGTGGCTACCGCGTCCGCCAGGAGCGCCTGCTTGACGCGGGGGATGCGGCCCTCCTTGTCGATCAGTCCCGCCTTGGTGGCTACTCCCACGAGGGTGCCCACCGTGTCAAACATATCTACAAAGAGAAACGTGAAAACCACGATCAGCATATCCAGCGTAAAGATCTGGGTCCATTCAAACTGCAGCGCCACCGGGGCGAGAGACGGCGGCATGCTCACCAGGGTGAACCCATCCGTGACCGCCGTTACCCCAAAGGGTATGCCGATGACGGTGGCACCAAGTATACCCAACAGGAGTGCCCCTTTGATGTGAAGCGCTACGAGAACACCGGTGATCCCCAGGCCAAGAACCGCCACCAACACCGCCGGCGTGGCAAAGTTCCCAAGAGTCACCAGGGTGGCATCGTTGCTCACGATCATCCCCGCGTTTTGCATTCCCACAAACGCGATAAACAGTCCAATCCCCACCGATATCGCCCGCTTGATATTGGTCGGAATACTGTTCACGATCGCCTCTCGCACGTTGAACCCGGTGAGAAGCAGGAAGATCAGCCCCTCGAGAAATACGGCGGTCAGGGCAAACTGCCACGTCTTGCCCATTCCGATGACCACGGAGAAGGCAAAGAACGCGTTCAGTCCCATTCCCGGCGCCAGGGCGAACGGCAATTTTGCGGCAAACGCCATTACCAGGGTTCCTACCATTGATGCGATAGCAGTCGCGGTGAACACCCCTCCAAAATCCATACCCGCGTTCTGCAGTGTCAGCGGCTGCACGATGAGAATGTATGCCATCGTGAGAAACGTGGTAACTCCGGCAATTACCTCGGTCCGTACGGTAGTGCCGTGGGCCTTGAGACCAAAATATGTTTCCATGCCGCGGTTGTACCACAAAACTTCCCCGGGTGTATATAATATTTATGCGATTACCATGTATGGGTATACAAATTAGCCGGAGGGAGAGGGCCCCGTTCCGGAGGTGTCCTCGTCCTCATGATATACCTCCGGAGAATAAACATCACTTCGGTACTCAAGGGCAGCGTCCTCGCCGGGAGAAGAGGAGAATCCATCGTACGCCGCCGGTGCGGGAGATGTGGCGGCTCGCTTCTTGCGAGGGGTGATTCGGCGGAGCATGGTGAACGCCATCATCGTGGTACGGGGTATGGTGCGATAGGTAGCAGTCCGTCCGCGTACCCGAAAGGTTGGTACCAGGCGAATGCGCAGGAGGCCGAAGGCCATGTAGAGCAGGAGAACCGCGGCGGCGAACAGGTACAACGCGCCGAGTCCAAGACGACCCATCATCGCCGACGCGGTCACCGGTCCGATAACCGAGCCGATTCCATAGAACACGTACAGAGCACCCGCCGCCTCAACCATTTCTTCGGTAGAGACCTGGTCGTTGAATGCGGCTACTGCCAAGGAGTACATCGGTACCGCGAACCCGCCGAATACAAACGCCATCGCAAGGGCGTACAAACCGCCACTGGTTACCAGGCTGAGACCAAGAGCTGCCAGTGCCCCTACTGAAGAGCTCACGAGCAGCGCGCGCCGTCGATCGAAGTGGTCGGATATCCATCCCAGCGGCATTTGCAGCGCCATCGTACCGAGGGAGAACACTAACAGGTACACACCGATAGCCCCCTCAGACATGCCCACCCCCTGAGCGAAGCGGGGAGACAGACTCAAGTGGGCCCCGGTTATGATGCCACTGACGATTACTCCCACGGAACCCATAGGGGACTTGCGAAACATGCCCAGAACCCTGATTCGGATACTACCTACCTGCGGGGTTCCACTCACCTGCGCCAGACTCACCGGCAGAATGCATAACGAAATCATAATCGAGGTTATGCCGAACAGAGAAAACGTTGCCGGTGGAAAAACCGAGACCAGCGGTTGTACCGCGCCCAGGGCGGCGAGGTATACGATGCCGTAAATCGACAGAACCTGTCCCCGTTTTCCCGCCGGGGCGGTGGCGTTCAGCCAGCTCTCGACCACTACCAGTACCACGGACAGGCAGATACCGTGAACGAAGCGGAACACGAACCACGCGATCGGATCGATCCACAACACGTGAGCATGTGAGGAGCCGGACGCCAATGAGGCGAACGCGGCAAGCGCACGGACTTATCTCACGTTTCGACTGACCACTCGCGCCAGAAACGAGCCGGCCAGTACCCCGCCTCAATAGCCC
>CAZNRF010000219.1:0-6163 GCA_964575075.1 uncultured Spirochaeta sp.
ATGATATTTCGGCACGGACAGTCCGCCAAACTCGGATTGTCGGAATCGTACCTGCACAGATTGGTAATACTTCGCGGGATTCCATACATCAAACTTGGTCGGGCGGTCCGGTTTGATATCGACGATATCGAACACTGAGTGCGCGACCGCCGGGTGGCGTGATTATCATGCGATCGCCAGGGGCACGGGTCCAAGTGGACCCGTGCTCTGCCGCTCTTGCAACCACATACGCACTCACTCACGCTGATGGCTTGAGCAGTTTGGCTTGTAGCGATCGAACATCAGTGAAGTCCTCGGTTGCATATGCCGTGTACCAGTTCGTCATCGCCTCGTCTCGATGACTCGTGAGAAGGCGCATTTTGGAGCCAGGGACGCCGGCGGCGCCGTAGAAAACCAGTGAAGCTGGGCAGGTTGTCCTGATAACTTCGCTCAAGACGCTGGAAACCGCTGGAGAGATCGGAATGGATCGGATGCTTCCATACTTCGGCTCCTTCAGACCGTATCCTTCTTCCCACGCATGTACGATATCCACTCGGTCGGCATGCACGTGATCTATAAGAAGGCCGCGGATCTCACCGATCCGAGCGCCTGTTGCGAAGGCGAGCAGGTTAATGGCGTAGTGCCGGTAGTCCTGCCACGGGCCGGGCCATTGCAGGAGGTCTCGAACCTCGTCATCGGTCAGGATTCCGCGCTTTCGCGAAACTGACCGCACCGGCTTGACCGCCGCTGCGGGATTGTCGCCGAAATGACCAAGTGAGACGGCTCCATCGAGTACGGATCGAAAACCCTGCAGGATTTTGTTGGTAGTCCCGGCGGCCAACGCGCCTTACCGATGGAGATCGATTATCCCTGACCGCTACGCATTTCACGGCGTTGTGAATCAATGTCTCCGCCGGTAGGCGGACCTCTTCCGTTCGGGTATCGTCAAGTACGGATCTGTATAATATCCTCATGTGGGTGTCGCCGCACATGTTTTGTGGGGCGCCGGATCGCGACAGCTGATTCGCCGAGATGGGTCGGATGTACCTGTGGTGAACCGCACTCGTGGAGCACGAACCGATATGACCAGTTACCTTCTGTTGATTCCAGCCGTTCTGTCTGTCCTCGCAGTGATTGCCGGCCACACCCGCAGCACCGGGCGTGAGTTCGTCAAGACAGCGGCGACTCTTTCGCTGTTCGCGATCGTCGTTCTGCATGGCATCAACACTGACTGGAACGGGTTCACGATACCCTTCGCGGTTGCGCTACTGTTTGCGGCAGCCGCCGATTACGTTCTGGCGACACAACACAGAGCGTGGTATTTCCGGGCCGGATTATTCGGGTTTCTGATTGCCTACGGAATCTATGGCGTCGCACTTCACATATCGGCCGGTCCCTCGCTCATTGCGGCCGGGGCGTCGGTGGTTATGCTGATCATACTGATTGTCCAGTACAGAACCCTACCCAATCTGCCGGCGGACCTGAGAGTTCCGGTAGTAGTCTACATGATAGTTGTGTCCCATCTGGTTGTAGCCGGCGTCGCCTACGCACATGCGGTATGGTCGGTCAATCCCGGGGTCGCCATGCTGGCGATTGTTGCCGTTCTGGGCATCTATATCTCTGACAGCTTCATTGCACACAACCTGTTCCGACGGCAACTGAAGAACGATGAACTGTGGATTCTATCCTCGTATTTCGCAGCCCAGATTTGCATAACCTGGATGCTGCTGCTCGCGTAGTCGGTCCACTTGTGAAAGGGTGGTCTTCGAGCGCACAGACCGCCTCCACCATGTGGCACAGTATCGGTCGTTCTATTGTTGAGCAAATACACCGCGATCTATCTCGTCATTGCTTCTTTGATCGAGTAGATTTTTTTCTCGCCGACGCCCTTGAGCTGTGCTGATTTTCCGCCAAACACGGCATAGAAATCCTTGATCCGATCGGCCACCTCTTCACTGATGATCAGCGGGGGATTAGGGGGTTTGGCCAGGGACTCCAGGCGAGCGGCGATGTTCACGGTTGAGCCGATGACGGTGAATTCCAGGCGGCTGGAGGATCCCAGGAAGGAGGCGATGACCTCACCAAAATGGATGCCGATACCGTTGTCCAGTTCCGGGAGGCCCTGAGCCTGGTTCTCCTGATTTGCCGCCCCCAGGGCCGTACGAATTTCCAGGGCCGCGCGTACAGCGCTCTTGGCCGGGTGCTCCTCACCGTCCAAAAGGCCGAATACGGCCATGACAGCATCACCAATAAACTTGTCTACCATCCCGCCGTGAGCCTCAATTGCCTTCACCATATGATCAAAGTAGGTATTAAGCATTCGCGCCACATCCGACGGATCCATGGACTCCGAGGTCCCCGAGAAATTACGAAGGTCGCACATGAGGACCGCAACACTCTTGCGGTCGCCGGTGCTTCGCATATCTTTGCCGTGCGCGTATTGGGAAATGAAACGCTCCGCCACTTGGGGTGACACGAAATGCCCAAACGACTCCCGGATTCGTTCTCGCTGTGCAAGCCCTTCGGCCATCTCATTGATGCCCGCTGCCACACGCCCCAACTCATCCTGCCGAGTCGGTAACAACCGGACGTCAAAATCTCCCGTTCCGATCCGCTGGACGGCATCGACGATGCGTGCCGTATCTTCCTTGAGAACCCGGCCATACAGGACGGCCGCCCAAATTGCGGTACCAACGAACACCACGCCAATGTAGGAGATCTCGGCGGTGATCGCTGCCGGAATAATCCGGTCTTGAAAGGCGTAGCGCACTACCATGATAAGCACCGCTACGGACGGAACGAAGGCGTAGTTAAAGTTTCCCCAGGTGATGCGATTCGCGATGCGGTCGGTGAACCCATAGTGCCTCTCGGGGTGGGCGGATACGTAGCGGCGGATGCTTCGTTCTCCCAACGACAATTCCAGTTGCGAAAGAAGCCCGGCGCCCAGAAACCAGTACCCGCTGAGGACCTTAAGGTGACTATGCCACGGATAGTCCGTCGGCCACAGATGGGGATACGCTACGCGGTTGGGAAAGATGTCTATGTAGTAAAACTCATGATAGGTCACAGCTACCAGGCCGGTAATGATCCAGGAGAGAACAATCATGCGGTAGAACTTTCGGGTCAGGGAGTTTACGCCCCCGTCCAGCTTCACCGTCCGAAAGAGCACCTCCCGGAGCGCAGTCTGGAACATGAAGACGTACACCAGGTTGACCATAATCTCCCCAAATGGACGGCTCTCAAGAAACGGGCATACCAGCTGATTATAAAAGGTAAGGAACACCGTACTTACCAGGGAAATCGCGTACAGGCCGTACCGGGCTTTGAAAGGGAACATATCGACGAACCGAAAAGCGGGGTGATCCATAGAGCACAGTGTACTGCAGTTTCTCATTTTTGGCCGATGCGATCGGTGTCGAGTAAACCGATTGAGCCCCGCGGGCAGATCTATCCCGGGAAGGTGTTTCGGGGCAATACCGTCCATCTCCCGCTTCTTTCGGCTGACGGGTCGGTCCGTCACTCTTGATTGCCTTGGCCCCGTACACGACACTGGACCGAAACCCAAATCTGAGGATACTGCTTTCCCATGGCGGGGGAGCACTGCCATACCTTTCGGGCCGTCTATCTACGTGCGTAGCGGTGGATTCAGCGGCGTCCGAGAACGTAGGCCATTCCATAGCGGAGTATCTTGCACACTTCTATTACGATGCTGTTGTATATAGTTCAGATGTCCTCAAACTCACCCT
Organism: uncultured Spirochaeta sp.; assembly: GCA_964575075.1. Taxonomy (GTDB): domain Bacteria; phylum Spirochaetota; class Spirochaetia; order DSM-27196; family Alkalispirochaetaceae; genus Alkalispirochaeta. The sequence continues at coordinate 3,726 of CAZNRF010000219.1, forward strand.
GGCTACAGCCGGTTCTCAGCATATCGCCTTCGGCACCGACCATCCGTTCGGAATCGCTGATCCGGACTCGATCCGGGCTGCAATTTTGGAAACCGCTCACTCAGCGGAGGAGGCTCAATTAATGCTCAGCACCAACGCTACGAGTTGGCGGACGACATAGAGGAACCGCAATGCCGAAACAGATCATCACGAATTGTCGACTCCCGCATACCGATCCCGCGTCGCGGTTCACGGTGCACATCGGCCCGGAGGGATCGATCACACGGGTGGACCCCGCGGCGCCACAAAATCCGCAGAATCCCCAGGCAATGGATGTCGAGGGAGCCCTTCTGGCCCCGGCGTTTGTGAATGGGCACCTCCATCTGGACAAGGTGCACACGCTGGAACGCATCGGCGACGGCGCCATCGCTGCATACCACGCCCATGGGATGGGCGGCGCGATGTCTGCCATCGAGCTCGCCTCCGCCGTGACGCGGGACCACGACCGGGCATGGCTCGTGCCGCACATTCGCCGCCCCCTCGACCAGGCGGCCCATTCCGGGACCACCGCGACCACGGGCTTTCCCGATGTGGACACCACTGCCGGATTGGAAGGGCTTATGGCGGTGCTCGAGGCTCGAGAGGAGTACCGGGGCCGGGTGGATGTTCAGGTTGTGGCGTTTCCCCAGGATGGACTGCTCCGCGATCCCGGCGCCGGAGAACTCATTGCAGAGGCGATGAAGCTGGGTGCAGACTGCGTGGGGGGGCTTCCCTGGATCGAGTTCACCGATGAGGATGCCCGGCAGCACGTAACCGAGATGTTCGACCTGGCCGAACGCTACGATCGGCCGGTGTCGATGCTGGTTGATGACGCGGGAGACGCTGGACTTCGAACTACCGAACTGGTGGCAGTGGAATGCCTCCGGCGCGGAATGCACGGCCGCGTTACCGCGCAGCACGCCCGGGCGATGGCGATGTACCCCGAGCCGTACTTCCGGAAACTCGCTGCACTCCTGAAGCGGGCCGGTGTGAGCGTGGTAAGCGATCCCCACACCGGCCCACTCCACGCCCGAGTGCGCGACCTACGCGCAGCCGGTGTAACCGTTGCCCTCGGCCAGGATGACATCGCCGACGCCTATTATCCCTTCGGCCGTAACAACATGTTGGAAGTGGCATTCCTGGCAGCTCACACGTTGTGGATGACCTCCTCCTCAGACCTGCAGGCGCTCTTCGACATGGTCACCGTGGACGCCGCCCAAGCTTTGGGAGTCTCCAACTGGTCAGTGGCAGTTGGCAACAGCCCCGATCTGGTCTTGCTCGACGCGCCGGATGTCCGCACCGCTCTCACGCATCATGAGGCACCACGCGCTGTGCTGCGCCGGGGGAAGGTGATTACGGGATCGGTGGTATAGGAAACGTCACCACGCTCTTCGTGCCGAGGAGTTTCTTGCTCAGCGTCCGAGTCCTGCGAATCCGGGGGGCGCCTGTACCGGCGGCTGCAGGATTTGTACGCCCTCGTCAGCCGTGGCAAAGCGGTTATCCACATCGAACTCGTACACGCTGAGCTCGATATTGTGTTCTGCCCCGGGTGACCGCATGATTCGGTTAACCTCCGGCAAGTACGTATTGCCCTCGGAGGCAGGAATAAACACCGGGATCGGATCGGTTCCCATCAGACGCGCAGGGCGCTCAATTCGCCTGCGGTAGATGGAAGGCGAACACGCTCGTGGTTCCGCGGTCGCTCCCAATCGGAAAAGTGCCCTCGAACTGTTCCGCGAGCATGTTTACGATAGTTGGCCCGAAACCCGGAGCTGTACCACTGGAACGCCGGCTATCGAGACCGGTTCCGTTATCGCCAACGATCGGTACGTCGATTGGGCTGCGGATTTGCTTAGCCGCCTGTTTCCTCCATGATGATGAGACTTGGCCGCATCGCTGCGTCCAAGGCATGCGCCACCGCCGCCTCGCCGGTAGCAACCCGATGTATGACATACCCGAGCTTCTCCAGCTGTCCCTCCTCACTCATCGCGATCAACGCTTCATCCTCCTCTCCAGTGGAATGCGGAATCAGGGGCCGACCGTGATCGTGATGCCGGTAGCATTCGAGGTATCCGGAATAAACTCTTCGTGGTATATCCCGTCATCAAAACTGAGATAGCCGTCGTCGTTATCGTCGTTGCCGATCCACATATGGGCGGAGGGACCGTAGAGCGACACCTGAAAGGCCCCGGAAGCATCAGTCTGCGGGGTCGCCAAAAGCTCATCTACATCCACCTCCGCATCGATTCCGACAAATACGGAGGGCAACACGTTTGCCCCATCATCAACGGTACCACTGACAATCACCGGAGAAAACAGGTCAGTGTCCTCCAACTCGACCCCAAGGGGCTGCCCGTCGGCACGACTGTAGACGAGCTCTACAAGGCCAACACCGGGCGCCAGCCGAGCAAACACACAAC
>CAZNRF010000220.1:0-6146 GCA_964575075.1 uncultured Spirochaeta sp.
GCCGGGTTGGCGCGGCGGATACACCGTGGCAGCGCGAGACTCCGTGGTCATTCTTGTGCTTTTCCTGCGCACCCGGGGATTCTGGAATCGGGAGATACCCGGTTCCGGGCAGGGGCCCACCGGGCAGGAGTCCACCGGGCAGGAGCCCACCGGGCAGGCGCGTTCCGGAGTTGCCGCCGATGGCGCGTCGCTGCCATCGGAACGGGTGCCTCCGGGACGTTTGCGAATAATCGGCGTGGGATCGGTTGCGATCTTCTTCCTGTACACCGGGCTTGAGGTAGTTGCCGGTCAATGGGCGTTCAGTCTCTTTACGATCGAGCGCGGCATGAGTGCAACTCGGGCGGGAACGTGGGTCGGCCTCTACTGGGCGGCGCTTACCGTGGGGCGCATCGTGTTCGGGTGGGTTTCAGAGCGGGTAGCCACAGTGATTATTCTCCGCGGCGCCCTGGGCGGGGCGGTGGTTGGTACGCTGCTGCTGTTTCCTTCGCCGGTGACTATCCTTGCTCCGGTAGGTCTGGCCCTGCTGGGGTTCTCTCTGGCACCGATTTTTCCCCTGCTTATCGGTGAGACGCCTCGGCGGATAGGTGCCCGACGAGCAAATCATCTGATCGGATTTCAGATAGCCGCGGCAAATATCGGCGCTGTGTCGTTCATCGCCGCGGTAGGTGTGGCGGTGGAGGCAATTAACCTCGAGGTTGTGCCGTGGGCGCTGGCGATCGTCCTCATTCTGTTTATCGTGATCCACGAGATGCTGTTGGTGGCGAGTGCTCGACAGAGCTGAACGACCAGTGCCTCCGACCCGCAGGATGTACGAGCCAGAGGCGAGCAGTTGAGTGGTCAAAGCTCACTCCTCAATCCGCAGCTCAATACCTCCAAGCCGCTGGAGCAACCAGTTTACCAGCCATACGGTGATAAGCGTGCTCACGAAGGCGATACCACCATTGGTAATCGGACTGATGGCGATGAGCCACGCCGGTGGCTCCGCCCACATCGCCGAAGTTCCAGCAAATTGATCTCGCATCGCCTGGAAATTCTCATGTGAAGCCATTTTTGATTGCCACATGAACGCCGCCGGAAGCCATAATACACTTCCGATGATTGCCAGTAATGAGGTAATACCCGCCGCGCGGAGTGGATCCACCCGGAACAGTCGCTTCGTCGTCATACATGTACTCCTTATATATAAATAACTATATATTAAAAGAAATATGCGCATGGTGGCCCCGGGAAGTCAATCAAAGCGCGCCGAAACCGAACCGATCGCCCTGAATATGTGTTGTACATATGATTCTGCCGGGGTGGGACCCGGGTCGGCGGAGCGTTCCGTGTACTCCCCGGAGGTGGGGATGATACAGTAACCGGCATGGTAACCACGCATCGCGTCATGTTTGAGTCGGCTGTATCGTTGCCGACGGTGCCTGATAACTCGGTGGATCTCGTTGTTACCTCACCGCCCTACCCGATGATCGCCATGTGGGATGGGGTGTTTGCACAGCAAGAGCCGGGGATTCAGACAAGCCTGGCTGCGTCCGATGGGGTGGGGGCGTTCAGCGCTATGCATGCGGTCCTGGATGAGGTCTGGCGCGAATCGGCTCGCGTGCTCCGTCCCGGCGGCTTTGTCTGTGTCAACATCGGAGACGCCACCCGGACCATCGGGGGTGATTTCCGATTGTTCGCCAACCACGCCCGGATCATCGGTGCCATGGAGCGATTCGGCATGCATACCCTCCCTGCGATATTGTGGCGGAAGCAGACCAACGCTCCCACCAAGTTTATGGGATCAGGAATGCTGCCCTCCGGTGCCTACGTCACCCTGGAGCATGAGTATATCCTGGTGTTCCGCAACGGGAGCAAACGCAGGTTCGCTCCCCACGATCGTGATCGCCGGCGCAAGAGCGCCCTGTTCTGGGAGGAGCGAAACCAGTGGTTCTCAGACCTATGGGATCTCAAAGGCGTGCGGCAGCGATTGCATACCGATTCCTCTCGCGGGCGGAGCGGCGCGTTTCCGTTTGAGTTGGCCTTTCGCCTGATCAACATGTATAGCCTGCACGGCGACACCGTACTGGATCCATTCGTGGGAACGGGAACCACCATCGCTGCCGCGCTTTCCGCTGCGCGGAACTCAATCGGGGTAGAGATCGATAGGGGCTTCTCCTCAACCATTGAGGCCACGCTGAGCGCGGCAGTTCCCACCGTGAACGAGCGGCAGCAGCAGCGCTATACCCATCACATCGACTTCGTCGACCGGTACCAGGCCGAGCATGAATCCGGCCTTGGTCACCTGAATCGTCCTCACAATGTTCCGGTAATGACAAAACAGGAAACGGATCTGGAACTACTTGCCGTGGACCACATCGAACGCTCCGCTCCGGGCACGTACCGCGTGGCACACCGACGACTTGATACCACCGATGGAGAGCATCAGTCGTCGGGGTCTCCAACGGCTCCCGCAGTGTAGCTCACCCGGCGGGCAATCGCAGGATAAACGTGGTACCGACACCGACTTCACTTTCCACATCAATGGATGCTCCAATGCGGTCGGCCATGTCCTTGGATAAGAGGAGCGCCAAACCTGAGCCTTTCTCCCCTCGGGTTCCGGCAACGCGGGAACGCGCTTTCCAATCGAACAGTGACCCGATCTGATCGGAGTTCATGCCGATTCCCGTGTCGGAAATCGTCACTACCACCTGCTGATCTTCCACGCTTCCGGTCAGGGTGATACGGCCACCTTCGGTGAACTTGTTGGCGTTGACCAAGAGATTACGGAGAATAAACTCCAGAATATCCCGATCGCTGTGCACGCGGGGCAATCCATTGAGGTGCGCTGTGATCGCATTTCCCTTGCGTTCCGCGTCAGCTTCGATTGCGCGGACCAAGTCATCCCCCAGCGCGGCCAAATCGATGGAATCTCCCGGGGAGGAGTCCACTACGTCCAGATTCCGCCGGGCCCAGGATACTAAGTTGTCTACCAGAGACTCGGTGGACCGCAGCGTCTTTTCAAGGTCCGTAATCACCTCTGCTGTCTCGGACTCGGAGAGATCGTTTCCCCTCATAAGCGAGACGGCGCTGGAGAGATTGGCCAGCGGAGATCGAAGATCGTGGCCGATAATCGCGAGGAGCCGCGTTTTGAGGTCCGAGAGTGCTTCAAGCTCCCGGTTTCGTCGGCGCAGCTCAAGCAGGGTAATCACGTGACGGGACAACACCCGGAGCGATTGCTGCTGCGTCTCCGTGAGACGCCGCGGCGTCCCGTCGATCGCGCAGAGCGCCCCTAATCGGTGTCCCTCCGGGCTGATGAGGGGCATTCCGGCATAGAACCGAATCCCCGGATTCTCCGTAACCAGCGGGTTGTCCGAGAATCGCTCATCCTGTGACGCGTCTTCCACCGTTAAGATCTCATCTCCGAGAATCGTGTGACTGCAAAACGCCACGTCCCGCGATGTCTCCCTATCCTCCAGACCGACTACCGATTTGAGCCACTGCCGATCGCGATCGATAAAGGAGATGTTTGCCATCGGCGTCTCGCAGATCTGGGCCACCAGTTGGGCGACTTCGTCGTACTCTTTCTCATCCAGGGAGTCCAGGATTCCGTAAGCGTACAAGTTGGACAGACGTTTCTCTTCATTCGGGGGGAGGGGAGCACTTTTCATCTTCGAAGTATAGTACCCGAGAGGTACCGAGGGCAAAATATCACTCCATGGTATATGTATCGGGGTCCCCTCCGATCGCCAGCACCACTCCACCGATCGCAAACAGCAGGAGCACGCTCAGAATGCCGAACCGTTCCTGGCCGGTGATCTGCGTGACGAACGCGACGAGGAAGGGGCCCATGATTGCGGCAAATTTGCCAAAGATGTTGTAGAAGCCGAAGAACTCGGCGCTGTTCTTCTTAGGGATGAGTCGCCCGTAAATCGATCGGCTGAGTGCCTGGATTCCCCCCTGACTGGACGCCACCATCATGCTGAGCACCCAGAACAGTACCGTACGCGTACCGATATCTTCTATGGACGGCAGGAAAAAGGCCACCAGAACCACGCCCACGTAGACAGCGATTCCGACAAAGAGCATCCGCCATGCGCCGAAGCGTCCCGCCAACCGACCGTAGAGCAACGCAAAGGGAAACGCAACGATTTGAATCGCGAGCAAAATGATGAGAAGCGTGTTGGACTCGATTCCCATGGCCAGGGCGATCGGTGTTGCCATGCGGATGATCGTGTCCACCCCGTCAATGTAAAAGAAGTACGCGATCAGAAAGATGAAGACCGGTTTGTAGCTTCGAATATGCTTGAGGGTGCGCCCCAGTCTGAGAAAGCTCTCCCGAATGGGATGCTCCTGCGGGGCCACCCCGTAGACCTGCTTGACGTTCTTCATGAGGGGTATGCCGAAGACAAACCACCATGCCCCGGTCAGCAGGAAGGTGATTCGAGTGGCCAACAGGGTAGTCAATCCCAGCGGTTCGGCAAACAGAATCATCAGGATTCCCGCTATAAACGGTATCGTACTTCCCACGTATCCGAATCCAAATCCGGCGGCACTGATCCAGTCCATTCGTTCGGTTGTGGTAACATCTACGAGGAAGCTATCGTAGAACAGGTTGGCACCGGAGAATCCGATCACCGAGCCGACGTACAGCACGAGGCCGAGCATCCACTGGCCCTCTCCAACGAGGATCAGACTGACCGTGGTAATGACACCGATCAAAAAGAAGAACGAAAAGAACTTCTTCTTTCGGCCCCAGTAGTCGGCGATCGTGCCCAGTACCGGGGCCAGAACGGCCACGAAGAGGCTCGCCAGGCTGTTGGCATATCCCCAGGTACTCACGTAAATCTCGGCGGGGGCGATGCTCTCATAGAACAACGGAAAAATCGCCGTTGTGATAACGATCGAGTACGCGGAGTTGGCCCAATCATATGTCACCCAGCTTCGTTCTTCGCGGGTCATCTTCTTCGTCATGTTGCCTATAATACATGCACAGGAACGTTTTCTGTTGCTACATTGTCAACAATGGCAGAAGAAACCACGAGTTCGCGGACGACGATCGTTGCCATTTTGATCTCGGTGTTCCTTATGGGAGCGGGCATGGGCGTGCAGGGATCAGCGGTTTCGCTGCGGGCCGGCATCGAAGGGTTCTCGAATACCCTGGTGGGGCTGATCATGTCTGCGAACTACGTGGGATTGATCCTCGGCTCGATGGTGGCGCCCCTTCTTATTCGCAACGTTGGGTACGTCCGGGCGTTTGCCGCGTCCGCCGCGCTGGGATCGGCGTCGGCAATTTCCCATCTACTCCTAATCAACCCGATCGCGTGGATCATATTTCGGACTGCCACCGGGTTCGCCCTGTCGGTCATGTTTGTTGTGGCCGAGAGCTGGCTCAACTCATCGAGTACCCGGGCCAATCGAGGGCGACTGCTCAGCGCGTACAGCGTGGTATACCTCGTTTCCATGGGTGCGGGGCAGCCCCTGCTGGGTCTCTTTCCGCCGGGCGGTTTCGAAATATTCGGCGCAACGACGGTTCTCATTTCGTTCTGCCTGATTCCGGTGACGATCATGCGCGTTACCGGCGAGCCCAGCCTCGATCGTGAACCGCCCCGCCTGATCCGGACGTTCATGAAATCACCGCTGGCTGGGAGCGGCGTGATCGTGGCGGGCCTCATGGCAGGAGCCACCTGGAGCCTCGCCCCCCTGTACGGTCAGCAAGTCGGTCTGGAGGGTGGAGCGATTGGATTGCTCATGCTCCTCGTCTCAGTAGGAACGATGGTGCTGCAATGGCCGCTGGGGTGGATATCCGACAAGATGAGCCGGCGCCGGGCGATTCTGTGGAGCGCTGCGATATCCGCGGCCACGGCAGCGTTGCTGGCGGCGATCCGCCCGAGCGGCGGTCTGCTCTACGTGCTGGTCTTCGTATACGGCGGGTTCGGAATGCCGCTCTATTCGCTATCGGTGGCGCTCGCCAATGATCAGTTCGAGCCGCACGAAATGGTCCGCGCCGCCGGGGCGATCGTCATATACTACGGAATCGGAAACGTCCTCGGCCCGGTCTTGGGAAGCCAGTTTATGCGGTGGGTTGGGCCGGGAGGTCTCTTTCTGTTCATCACCCTTGTCCTGGCCCTGTTCCTGGGTTTCGTACTGATTCGGATCACCCTCATTCC
>CAZNRF010000221.1:0-6135 GCA_964575075.1 uncultured Spirochaeta sp.
GTGGCGTAGCTCAGTTGGTAGAGCAAGCGGCTCATATCCGCTAGGTCAGGGGTTCAAGTCCCTTCGCCACTATTCGGCGTCGATAGCTACTCGGCGCCTTTTTTTTGCTCCAGCCGCTCTATCTCGCGCATAAACTCGTCAACGCTCTCGAAGTTCCGGTACACCGAGGCAAAGCGTATATACGCCACCGTGTCCAGATCGTCGAGCTTGTCCAGTACGAGCTCGCCGAGTCGGGCAGCGGTAATCTCGTGGGTATCCATACCTTCCTGGATCGCCTGCTCTTCCAGCTCGTCTATGATGGTGGCGATCTGCGCCTGACTTACCTGCCGTTTACGCACCGCCTGCTGAATGCCTTTCTCCAGTTTGGCACGGTCAAAGGGTTCTCGCCGGCTTTTGGTCTTTTTCACCACCATCAGTTGTTTTTCTTCAACCCGTTCATAGGATGTAAAACGATACTCGCAGGTGAGGCACTGCCTCCGTCGGCGAATAGTACGACCATCAGCGAGCGCACGAGATTCAATAACTTTGTCTTCTTCGGCGCCGCACTTGGGGCATTTCACCGGGTTCCCTCCATATCTGGGGCAGAATATGTAAATTCAACTACTATCTACACTATACGCGGCTTTTCAGCGGAAATCAAGTATAGTCAACTCCGTTGCGGCGGCGTACAATATGGCGATACAGGAGGAGCTATGAAACTCGTACACCAGGAGATACCGATTGAGTTCCTACGGGCGATGCCGGAGGGACTGAAGCTCGTGAATCGTCACGGCCGGGAGTTTCTCGTCGTTGAATCGGTCTTCAGCCGGGGCGGAACGCCCCTCACCACGGAGAGCGTGCGAATCCACGGAGAGCCCAGCATTCGCCTGAACGTCCAGGTCGGGAAACGGGAAGGACTGATCTTTGTCGATGCTTTCTGGGGCAGCCATGCCAAGCTGTACGGGTTTCTGCCGGAGACCGCGAACGGCGATCAGGTGGTGGAGGCCTCCGTGCCGGAGACGAAAGAATCCCTCATGATCGACCGGACGTGCGATATCGAGGGGTGTTCCTGTACGCGCGGAATCGAATTGGTGCTTCCCGGAGGAACCAACGTGATTCATGTGTGTGCCCGCCTGGGGTGCCCGGGGCATCGCTTGGTGCTGGCAGACCTTCCTGATCCGGTGACGGACTCCCTCAGTGGCATCAATTTCTTCGGTGCGGGATCCCTGGAGGACGACTGGTTCGACAGCGTGTGACCCTCTGGGCCGACCGGCTCTTGTGAAAACTCGCCGGGGTGGGTAACGTCTACAGCGGTATGAATCAGACACCTCGCTACAAAGAAATCCCGATAACGGTCTACAACTCTCTGAATCGACGTCACGAGGAGTTTCACGCGCTCCAGCCGCCCTTTGTGGGGATGTACGTCTGCGGTCCCACCGTGTACTCCGATCCTCACCTGGGACATGCTCGTACCGGCCTCGCCTTTGATATCGTCTTTCGATTCCTGCGATTTCTCGGGTACCGCGTGCGGTACGTGCGCAACATCACCGATGTGGGTCACCTGGAAGATGAGCACGCCGAGACCGGCGAGGACAAGATCGCCAAGCGGGCGCGGCTGGAGCGGGTGGAGCCGATGGAGGTGGTGCAGCGCTACACCCTGAGCTACCACGACGGTATGCGCCGCATGGGCTGCCTTCCGCCGTCAATAGAGCCCCGCGCCAGCGGCCACGTCCTCGAACAGATTGAAGTGGTAGAGAAGATCATCGCCTCCGGTCTCGCCTACGAGGTGGACGGGTCGGTCTACTTTGACCTGCAGAAGTACGCCGGTGACCCCGACGCCGACCCCGCCCGGGCCAATTCCACCGCTACCACTCCCGCGTCTCCCTATGGGAAACTCTCCGGGCGCGTCTTCGAGGACCTCATGGCAAACACGCGGGACACCGCCGGCGCCGAACAGAAGCGAAGCGCGCTGGATTTTGCCTTGTGGAAGAAGGCGGAGCCGCAACACATCATGCGCTGGCGCAGCCCCTGGGGTGAAGGGTTCCCCGGCTGGCACCTGGAGTGCACCACCATGAGCACGCGCTACCTGGGTGAGCAGTTTGACATTCACGGTGGCGGGCTGGATCTGCAGTTTCCCCACCACGAGGCGGAGATCGCTCAAAGCCACGGCGCCTTTGGGGTGGACCCGGCGCAGTACTGGCTCCATTCCAATATGCTCACCGTAGATGGTCAAAAAATGGCCAAGAGCCTGGGGAATTTTATTACGTTGGAAGAGATGTTTACCGGCACCCACCAGCGGTTGGAGCAGGCGTTCAGTCCGATGGTGCTGCGCTTCTTTATGCTCCAGTCCCACTACCGCAGCACGGTGGACTTTTCCAATGAGGCGCTGCAGGCGGCGGAGAAGGGCTACCACCGCCTCATGACCGGGCTGCAGCACGCGGAACAGGTGCTGGCGGATGAGATTACGCGGGAGGCGGTGAGCGCCGCCCGGGCCGCGTTGGAGCGCTCCCCGGTGGGACCACAGGATGATGAGATCGCCGCGGTGGGCCGGGGGATACCCGCTCCCGGGGCGCTCTCTGCGGAGGATGACCACGGTGCGGCGGTGGTAGCGCAGATCGAGGCGTGCTGGAAGGCGATGGCCGAGGACTTTCACACACCGAAGACGATCGCCGCGCTCTTTGAGTTGACCCGCCTCACACAGCGACCGGAGCACGCCCAGGCGCCGGAAGATCTTCGCCGCGGTGCGGCGCGGACGGTGCGGGGTTTCGTGCGGTCCGTGTTGGGATTGCATCCGGAAGAGGAGGGCGGCGGCGGTGGCGTCGGGGGCGGCGCCGATGATCGGCTCAACCGCGTCATGGAGCTGGTGATCGCTCTACGGGCGGAGGCGCGGAGGGCAAAAGATTTTGCCACCGCCGACCGCATTCGGGATGAGCTCGCGGCGGCGGGTATTCAACTGGAAGACGGACGGGACGGCACGACCTGGGTGAACGCCTGAGGAGGCAACTATGGAAGCGAAGACGCTACAGGATATGCAGGCGTACCTCGATGAGGTAACCGATGAGCTCGTGATGATGCGCGAGATGGATAACCTCGAGATGTATCGCATGATCACAGACAAAGGCAAAGAGCTCGAGGGCATCAGTGACGAGGAGCGCACCGACGACAATTTCGTCTACGGCTGCGTGAGTAACGTGTATATCGCCGACGACCTGGAAGACGGCCGCATGCACTACCGGGGTGTCTCCGAGGCTCACGTGGTGCGGGGCCTGCTGACGTACATGATCGAGGCGCTCAACGGGCTCACCCCGGAGGACGTGGTGGCCGGTACGCGGGAGCCGATTGAGCAGTTTTCGGAGAAGTTGGACCTACAGTCCACCCTCACGCCCAACCGCGCCAATGCCTTTGCAAACATCTACCAGCTCATGGTGGACAAGGCCAAGGCGCAGAGCCAGGCGACGTAGCGTGCGATGGGGTGGTTTGGCATAGGTCGAACCAAGGGCCGCCGCCGGGCGGGCGATCGCTCATCGGGGGCGGCCGCTTCCGGGAGGCGGTTGGTTGTCGGTGATATCCACGGCTGTGCGCAGACGATGCGGGCGCTTTTGGGGGACTACCTGGCGGTGACCCCGGGCGACAGTCTATACCTCCTCGGTGACCTGGTGAGCAAAGGACCGGACAGTCGAGACGTGCTCCGGTTCGTGTTGGAGCTGGAAACGGCCGGCGTCGAGGTGACGGTGGTGCGCGGCAACCATGAAGAGGCGATTCTGCAGGCGCGCAGGGAAGGACTGGCGGCGCTGCAGGCGTTCTTGCAGCGCACCAACAATGAGGCGTTGCTCACCGGGAGCGGGGGCACCGATCTGGAAGCGCCCTGGCTGAAAATCATGGAAGCCAGCCGGTACTCGGTGAGCCTTCACGACGCGATCCTCGTGCACGGCGGCGTAGACATGCAGCGACCGGAGCCGTTTGCTGATGGCCACTCGCTGGTGAGTCTCCGCAAAACGACCTATGACGCCCGGACTGCGGGGCACCGTCCGGTGATCCATGGCCACACGCGGCGGCCGCTTTCATCGATCATCGAGAGTCTTGTCACCGATGCGCCGGTAATTCCCCTGGACAACGGGGCAGTTGCCGGATCCAGCCGAAAACCGTACAAGATCTCTGAGTACGGCAACCTGTGCTGCCTCGATCTTGATAGCCGGGTGCTCCACGTACAACCGAACCGCGATATCGGCGATGATGAGGCGCCGGCGGCGTACAGCCTCTCGGTTCACCTTGCATAGCGCCGTTCTACCGGGTAAGCTTGCGGCTCTATTGCATAAACATTCATACTCGGGGGCTTTCGTGGCACAAGACAATCCGGTCATCATTGCGACGTTCATTCTGTATCTGGTGTTCATGTTGGGGGTGGGAGTGTTTTTCTACCGCCGCACCAAAGACTTGTCCGACTACATTTTGGGGGGACGCAAGGTAAACTACTGGGTTACTTCCCTGAGCGCGCAAGCCTCCGATATGAGTGGGTGGCTGCTCATGGGCCTGCCGGGGTTTGCCTATCTGGCGGGACTCGAGGCGATCTGGATCGCGGTGGGTTTGGCGGTGGGTACCTGGGTCAACTGGAAGTTTGTGGCCCGGCGGTTGCGGATTTACACGGAACTTGCCGGTGATTCCATTACCCTCCCCGACTACTTTGAGAATCGATTTGGTGACCGGAGCCGCATCCTCAGAATCGTGAGTTCGATCTTTATCCTGATCTTCTTTCTGATCTATACCTCCTCCGGATTTGTGGCGGGGGCCAAGCTGTTTAGCTCCGTCTTCGGGCTGCCGTACCAGACGGGGCTGTACGTGGGCGTGGTGGTGATTATCGGTTACACCTTTCTCGGCGGGTTTATGGCGGTGAGCTGGACCGACTTTTTTCAGGGTGTGCTCATGTTTATTGCGGTGACGATCGTGCCGGTCCTCGGATTTAGTCTCGCCGGGGGCCTGGGAGGGACGATTTCCACGGTGCGGGAGATGAACCCGGAGCTCCTCAACGCGTTTACCACGGTGGACGGCTCGGCGGTGGGGGCGATTGCCATCATTTCATCCCTGGCGTGGGGGCTGGGGTACTTTGGGCAGCCCCACATTCTGGCGCGCTTCATGGGTATTCGCAACGCGGAAGAGGTGGCGCCGGCGCGGAAGATCGCCACGGTGTGGGTAGTGGTGAGCCTGGCGATGGCGGTGGTGATCGGGTTGGTGGGCCTTGCGGGGCTGCCGGCGGAGGCGCTGGAAGCAGACAGTGAGCGGGTGTTTATTCTGCTGATTGACGCGGTGGTGCCGCCGGTGCTGGCGGGGATTTTTCTCTCGGCGATTCTGGCGGCGATTATGAGTACCGCCGATAGTCAGCTCTTGGTGACCTCCAGCGCCCTCACGGAAGACCTGTACGCGGTGCTCCTGCGGGACAAGGCGTCTCAGAATGAGCTGGTGTGGATCAGCCGGGGATCCGTGGTGGTGGTGGCGTTGATCGCGATGTTTATCGCCTTTGATCCGGAGTCCAGCGTGTTGGGTCTGGTGTCCTACGCGTGGGGCGGATTTGGCGCTACCTTTGGGCCGATTATTTTGTTGTCGCTGTTCTGGCGCCGCATGACGCGCAATGGGGCGTTGGCGGGGCTGCTGGTGGGCGGCATCACGGTTATCGCGTGGTACAACCTCTCCGGTGGGATTTTTGATCTCTACGAGATCGTGCCGGGGTTTGTGTTGGGATTGATCGCGATTGTGGTGTTCAGCCTGATCGACTCAGAGCCGGCGGCGGAGCTTACCGAGGTGTTTGATCGGGTCGACTAAAGGGGGGTGTCGAGAAGCGTGTTGCAAACTGCACCGCAACTATCATAGCTACAACGAATTAGCGGTTTCCTGGTCGTTGTGCAGATCTAATTTGCTGCAGTACTAAGAGATACCTCCCAATCTGCAACACGCTTCTATATACCGCCCTGCTACTGTCAGCGCGGGAGCATCCGCACCGCGCCGGTGACCGCCAGCGCCGCAATCACCGGAATAATGAAAATCGCCGGTACGGTGGGCACGCCGGAGAGCGCCATCGCGATCAACTTGGCGATCAGCGCGGTCATGATCAGCGAGAGAAACACGAGGTAGATCGGTCCGAAGACCCGGCCCAGTGGTGCACTC
>CAZNRF010000222.1:0-6129 GCA_964575075.1 uncultured Spirochaeta sp.
GGCGTAAGGGAGTTGGAGTTACGATTTTCTGATCAATGCAGTACCCCTCATACGTCGTATTTCTTGCCCCAGAACGGTGGAATCGAACTCCATGACCCGGGGGACACGGAGATTAGGTACACCCTTGGGCTTCAGAGATTAGGTGGTCCGGAGACGGCTATCGTGGGGGTGTTTTCGCTTGACGCCCTTGCTCCGCGAGGTACTCAGTTCACCGCTGTTCCGGGACTCCACACCGCATCGGTCGTACTCCAGCCGGAGACACCCGGTTCCACACCTTCAGGAATTGCATCGGTTCATGTTGCCGTGGGAGCACCTGGTAGCGAGGACACCCAATTCACACCGCTTGCGCCGGAAGGAGTGCAGCTACGTGGAGAACCCGGGGCGGTCCGGGATTATCAGGTATCGGCATACTCCCTGGATCTCGCTGGGAATCGCATTGCCGTAGCGACATATCGTCATCGGATCGACCGGACGCGGGAATCGTCTCCGATAGACCTTCCGATCATCAGCCCCCGGCCCGGACGTTACGCGAACCAGCAGATCCTGCTGATAGATGATCGTGGCCTCACCGACCTCTCGGTCGTTCTGACTGCTCCCGATCAAGAACCGGTGCAGTTGAGTTACCTGGAGATGCCGCTCATACCTGGAAGTGGTACGTTCACCATTACGCTCACCGCCACCGTTGTTTCCACCGGCGAACAGTACCAGCGCCGTGTTTCCTGGCGCCAGGAGAAATCGAAAATCGCGACGGCCCAGGGCATCGCTACCTCATCCGTTCGCCTACCGCCACCGGCCGACCATGCCCGGTATAATCTCGAGGACCTTCCGGTGAGGCAAGACGACCCTCGGTGGTTGCGTGGTGTCGATCTGATTCCACCACCGGACGGTACGCGTCCGGTGATAATCAGATTCCGGGCCGATGACGAAGAGTACGATACTCGTCTGACATTCCTTCTTGACGGCCGGCGCGCACCTCGACCGCAAATCGCTACCAGATTTCGATCGGATCGTGTCTCTCTGTATTCACTCGCCCAGACCGAGCTGCAATGGGCCACGGTTGCCTCCCAGGGAGCGAGACAGTACTCTGATCCGGTTCTCGGAAGGGTCACTCTCGATCTAACGGACATCCCAGCCTCAGCAGAGGAAATACTGATCCGGGCGCGATTCCCCCATGGACCGTGGACGCAGACAACGGCTGACGTTTCCGGGTTTCGATCGCCGGAGTTCCAGCTTCCCCGTGAAATTGTTGACGATGGAGTTACCATCGCCGTCGGGTCCCCAGGAGAAACCGGAGAACTGACTCTGCTGGAAGCGTCATCCGGTAGGGAATCACTACATTTTCGCGGAGAATACCCTCTGCGGTGGCGGCCGCCGGCGGGTTTTTCTGCAACGCTTATGAGTGACGGTGACCACGATGCTACCGTTCGCGCAGACCGGTCACCGTTGGCTCCACCGGTTGTAACGTTCCGTGACGATCGGCTCGTTCTCGCCGGCGAAGGTCAGATGTTCTATCGCGTTGATGGGGCACCGGAGACGATGTACGAAACTCCGGTGGAACTCTCTGGAGTTGCCGGTGCACTCCGACGCTACCGGATAGACGCGTACCGAATTCTGGAGGGGCAGATCAGTCCTACCATCACTGTATATCCGGTAATCGATGAGAGACAGCCTGTGGTACCCCCGCCGCGGGTGGCCGGCGCAGTTGCTCAAGGATCAGCAGAGTTCGTCTCTCGAGATGCGTCACCGACGGTGACTTTTTCGTCCCCTTACGAAGATTTGCAACTTCACTATGAGGTAAGTTCCACCGGAGAGGCGCTGTTGCCGCAAACGGAGAGCCCGTTGGTGGGGGACGGGATCATCCTCACCGCGCCGGAGGGAGAGGAGACTCGGTGGAGAATTCGCGTTCGCGGCCGCTTCCCCGGACGTGCACAGTGGTCTCCGGTGTACCGAATGGCGGTGACCATCGATCGACAACCGCCGCCACCGCCGGTGCTCAGCTCGGATCCCCGCATCACGGGAGTTGTGGCGTTTGAGCCACCACGGGACAGCGATACAACCGTCTGGTACCGTCTGCGTGAAAGCGAACCGTATCGACGCTATGAAGCACCGGTCACGATCGATCGAGACCGATTGGAGCGGGCGATTGTGATCGGCGCCTACACCCGGGATGGTGCGGGAAATCGCACGGAACTCCCGGAGGCCCCGCTGGTAGAACCGCTCAATGACGAACCGGCTCCGCCACAACTCATGATGAATGGCCGGCCGGCTGATCGTCCGCGCATCGTTGTGAGTCGAGAGAGTCTATTAGAGGTCCTCGATCCCACTGATGTGCGCTGGCGTATTCTCGATGGAGACGGCAGCAGCGAGTCCCGCCGGTTTGAACCCATTCGCGAACCCCGATTACTCACTCCCGGGACATACCGTATCAACGCGTTTCGCGAACGGGGCTCAGAACGAAGCAGGGTCATTGAGCGCATCATTACGATCGACCCTGAGCGTCCGCAAAGGCCGGCTGTTCCGTATATTAGCTACGCGTCGGATGGGAGAAGTGGCACCGTGTACTGGCCGGGGGCGCAATCTGAGCGAATTTTTGCATCCGTGGTGCCCAACTTCGAGGCTGAATCGGTGGTAGAGCCGTTTTCCGTTTCCGACGGAACCGTGCAGTGGCAGATACCCGACGATTCTTCATATGTGACCCTGGCGTATTTTTCGTTGGGAGAATCTGGCCAGCGGAGTGAGACGGAAGTGCTTCGCATTGACGCCGCCCGCCTCCGTCCGCCGGCAGAGCTGTCCGGAGTTCGGAATGGTGAACGTTACCGGAGTGAGCGCACCGTGCGCCTATCTGGACGTGGGGACATTCGGTTCACCGTCACCAGTGACGGCTCATCGCCCCAGGCTGTTCGCGTATCCTCGCCGCGCTACGAAGCGCCTCTCCTCATGAGTGCCGCCGCCGGCGAAACTACACACTATCGCCTTCGGTATCAGACGTTCCAAGGAGACTCGCCCGTGTCAGAGGAACGGGAGATCTCGTTTGTGATCGATCGGGAGCCGCCTGGATCGCCGGTTCTGGTCGGCGCCGAGCCGGACGGATACTACAGTGAACGCCGTGTGGTGCGGCTCAGGGGTGAAGCCGATAGCGATACAATTTTTTATCGTGTCTCAGCAGACGAATCACTTCAAACTGACTTCTCTCGCTACGGTGACGAGCGGGTGCTTCTCGAGGAAGAACCCGCCGCGCCTCGTCGATACCGAATCGATGCGTACTCCGTTGACTCCGTCGGGAATCGGAGTCCCGGGATCGCAACGTGGACCATCACCGTTGATGCCACATCTCTGCACGTGTCCGCGGTTCGCGGTGACGATCACTCGGGTGACGGGTCCCGACAGGCTCCACTTGCAACATTGGACGCGGCGCTGCGGCGAGTTACCGAAACCTCACGAGACACGATCTTTCTTACCAGCGGAACGTACACCGTATCGGCGGCGGCTCTCGCGGATCAGCCTGACAACGAGACCAGGCTCAACCTCATCGGCGGATTTGATCCCGTCACCTGGCGCCCCGGCTCCGACCGATCCATCATCAACGCTCCGGAGGAAGGTATCCCACCACTGCAGGGAACCCTTCGTCTGGAACGGCTTTCATTCTCTCAAACCCTCCATCTGAGGGCAGAACGCATGGAACTCCGGAACGTTCACGTGCACGTTCACAGGCACATGCCGGTGAACGCCGGGGGAACTCCGGGAATCATACAGACCGGTGGAATCGTCTCCGTACGAGATAGCTCGATCGTCCCGTCGATCGAGATCCAGGAGGGGGCAGTGTTTGATGCTCGAGGCAGCGCGCTTGGTTCGGTGAGTATTCACGGGGCCGTGGCAACGGTGACCGACTCAATTTCAAACGGGCTACGAGTGCACGACGGGTCCCGGGTGGTTGTGTCCGAATCCCGGATTTCCGCGGACCGGACGGTGGACATCGGCGGTCTCGTCTATGCTGATGAAAGCGCGCTCGAAATCAACAGCTCTCTCATTCAGTCTGCGGGGGAGGATCCGATTCTAGTCAGAGGGCGGGATACGGACGTTCGGATTCATGGAACGCTCCTTTATGGAACGGGACAGCGATCAGCCGTGGCCATCCGCACGCGAGGCGGTCGGCTCACGGTCATTGATTCGATGGTCGATGTCCGCTCTCAGGGGTTCGCATATGGGTTGTTTGCGCGCAACACCCCGATTGAGCTCAGCGGGAGCGCGGTAGTCACGCGAAGCGCCGGGGATGGCATCGCAATTGCTGCCAGCGACGGAGCTCTCTCACTGAACAGCTCCATTCTCTGGGTATCCTCCGAAGAGGGAGAGGAGCCGATCACCGCCACCGGGGTCAGTGCCGACGGTCAAGGCGTTGATGCCTTGGAGATCAGAGACAGTACGATCCTCGCGCACCGAGTTCACGACGCCGCTTCCACAGCCATTCGACTCGGATCCCCGGGGATCCCCCGCATTCGGGACAACGCATTCACGGGGTGGCCATTTTCACTTATTCAGAGCACGTCAGCGGTGGTGTGGGAGCGTTCCGGTCGTCTCCCGTCCGTAGATGATCTCAACCAATCCCCCGTGGGAAGCGGCAATCTGCGGGGCCCGACGCTTGTTCCGCCGGCCCGCCGAACGCCGACGGTTCCGCACTCATCGATAGCGGCTGAACTCCGGGAACTCTTGGACGGCTACTCCCAGAACCACTCCGGGCCGGCGGAGCCATAGCTCGTCCGCCACAACCCCCGTCCGTGACTCAGCGCGAAGAGGAGCGCACTGTCGTCCGTCCCGCGCTTCGGATAGTAAGAGAATCGGGCGATACCGCTGGTTGCCAGCTCGCTGCCGTCGTAGTTATCACTGATATCGTCTTTCGAGAAATCCAAAGTGTATGGCGCACCGGTTGAGGTGCTGGTCACTTCGTAGTAGCCGCGGGCGGTGGTGCTGCCCTCGATGTCATCTCCCTCATAGCTGAGGGTTCCCAACACCAACAGTTCTGCATGGTCTACCCAGGCGACTCCCGAATAGGAGCGGTCCGGAATGTTCCCTTCAGCGGTTGTCCAGCTGTTCCCATCGGAGGAGGTATAGAGCGCTCCGTCCAGGGTAACCAGAAGAAACGTGTCGGTAGGATCTCCGGAATCAAAGGTGGAGGGGAAAACCGTAACGCCCCGGCCATTCTCTATCGGATCACCGCTGCTATCAGAAGATTCGCTCAGGCCCGCACTGCCGGCATCATCAGTGAAGTGCACGGTGTTACCGATCACCACGAGATCACCGGCGGCGTTGGTGGCCGCAGCGCGTATGCCCCGGTCGTCCGCATTAAACGTGCCCAATTCCGTCTTGCCCGTGAGATCATTGGTACCATCAAGACCAAAACTATAGAGCCTCTGCTGGTATTCATCGTCATCACTTCTTTCCCCGTTATCCGCCGCCAGTATGAGCCGGTTGCCCACACCCTCGAGACCGCGGATGCGCCCCTCATCCGGATTCCACACATCGGTGCCGATGGTGTCGGAGTCGCGGCTCCAGCTCAGGGAACCATCGCTATCGTCGAGCTCATACAAGTAGTCCCGATCCGCTTCGGAATCGAAAAAGACGGCGTACACCGCCTCAACGGTCCCGTCGGCGGGGGAATCAGTATCAATGCCGGCCAGAAAGGTGGGAATCTGGTCTGAAGGAGAGGAGATCGCCGTCCACTCAGCCCCGGCAGAGTCCTCTCGAGTAAAGATTTTGGTACCGGCCTGGACGACAAAGCGCTCACCCCCGTCATCCACGCCGATCGATGTCCGAACCAGGGCGGTCGCGGAGGTGTTGTCCACCAGGTTGCTGGTCTTCGTTTCTTCCTCCACCTCAATTGTGGCAAAGATACCTTGCGTACCCCGGGTACACCCGGTAATCACCAGAACAACCGCCACGAGCACCCCGAGCAGCCCGAGGCGCGTACCCCGCACCGCGGGAAGCATGGGTGTAGTCGATTTATCTTTTAACATATGCACTCTCACATCTCACAGATAAGCTCCTAGAACCGGTACAACACCGACAGTGTCGTACCCAGGAAGTTGCCGAACCGCGTGTCCTCTGAAGGTGGTTCCGGTCCGGAATACACTTGGG
>CAZNRF010000223.1:0-6107 GCA_964575075.1 uncultured Spirochaeta sp.
ACCCTTTATAACAACCTCCCGGCCCGATGGTTACACCGCATCGAAAAAGTTTTTCATCGCGAGGCGATCTCTTCGGTAATAAGAGCCGGAGGTTCCTCGCCATCCGGCACGAACACCATCGCGGCGGAGTTCATGCAGTATCTCAATCCCGTGGGTTCTGGTCCGTCGGGAAACACGTGACCGAGGTGAGAGCCACTGAGACTATCCACAACCTCGACTCGGACCATGCCGTAACTCGTGTCCAGTCGGTACCGCACCGCGTCCGGCTCGATCGGCTCGGTGAAGCTTGGCCAGCCGGTCCCCGATTCAAACTTCGTACTGGAATGAAACAGCGGCTCACCGGTCGCGGCGGAGTAATACGTGCCCGACTCCTCTACATCGAGGAGCTCTCCAGTGAAGGCGCGCTCCGTACCATGCTCCCGCAGAATGAAGTACTGAAATTCACTCAGACGCGTGCGCCACTCTTCCTCAGACAATTCCACCGTAAATGAATCCGGTGCGGGAAAGTCTTCAACCAACGTCCGTTCGTTCGGGGTGAGATAGGATAACAAGTCTCTCTCAGAGTCGTCCCCACTATTTGAGGCGTCTCCCATGAGGGACGCGTTCTGATCACGCCCACTATCGGATGAATCCTGCTGTCCCCCCGCAAGCGCGGGAGCCAATGCGACAAAGCTCATCAACAGTACCAGAATTCCTTGGCGCCCATTCTTCATATCCGTACCTCCATGGGTAAGAGATACCACTGAATTGTTGAGAAGGCAAATCAGCTTTCGCTATGGGCGATCACCTCAAAATCAACCGCATCGATGAACTGAGACAAGACATCAGCCTGCCGGCGTAGTTCACTCAATCCTGCTTCAGCGTTGCTTCGATCCTCTTCCGCGCAGGCGTCTTCAACCGCCTTGGCAGCCTCACCGAGTTCCTGGGCATACAGATTCCAGGCGCCGCCCTTGATCGCGTGAGCCACAATGCGGGCATCCGAGATTTCGTCTTGTGTCAAAAACCTCTCTACGTCGGCAATCTGCGATTCCAGGCGATCAGCGAATTTCCTGATTACCCGCTCGGCGGTAGCGGCGTCTCCCATAAACGCTGCGATCGCCTCACGAATGTCGATCGGTTCATCCGTATCTGTTGCTTGCGCCGGGCCGGCAATCTCCTCGAGCGAAGCGACCTCCTCGAGCGTAGCGACTTCCTCGTCGCCAGGCATTCCGGGTTTCGCAAAGACCCCCTGCTCCCGAACGCGCTGGATCGCTGCCTCAATGTCGGACTTTTTGAACGGTTTCGACATGTACTCATTCATGCCGACTCTCATGCACCGATCCCGGTCTCCGGAAAGAGCGTTGGCGGTAACCGCAATGATCGGCACATCGTAGCCAAGATCGCGCAGTCGCGTGGTAGCATCATACCCGTTCAGATTTGGCATCTGCACATCCATGAATATTAAACCGATCTCGGGGTCGGCTTTTATCGCTTCTACCGCCTCTAACCCATCGGACGCCACGATCGTAATAAAGCCCTGTTTCTCGAGAATCGTTTGGAACAACTGCTGATTCACGAAATGGTCTTCAGCGACAAGAACCTTCCGGGGGAGCCACTCCACTTCAGCGTCGATCGGTTCAGCGTCTGCCGCATCGCCTTCGATCGCTTCGAGCTCTTCAATATCGCCGGCGAATACCGTCTCAAACGCACCGGCGAGCTCCCGCATTTTCACCGGTTTGTTGATATACGCATCAAACCATCGCAACAGCTTCATCTTTGCGTCACCGGTACTGAGCCCTGTTGGGCTCATCAAGACCAACGGCGTCTTTTCCACCAGCGCGTCATTTCGTATTTCCGATGCCAGCTGCCAGCCGTCCATGTCCGGAAGCCGGAGATCAATCAGCACCAGATCAAACGCCGCATTCTCACCCACGGCGTCGATCATATGCTGTAATCCGGAAGCCGCAGACCGCTGTACTTCAACGTTTGAGCCCCACCGCGTGAGATAGTACGAAATAACCGACGAACTCTCCTGGTTATCATCAATGATCAGCGTCCTGAAGTCATCATGAATCGACCCGGGTGGCGGTACCGCTACGGTATCTTCGCTGGGAGCCTCCACCGGAAGAGTGAACCAGAAGTTGGATCCTACTCCGGATTTGCTCTTCACTCCGATGCGGCCACTCATCATTTGTACCAGATCCCGGGATATTGATAACCCCAGCCCGGTGCCGCCGAATTTGCGCGTCATTGAAGCGTCGACTTGGGTAAACGGCTGAAACAAACGGTCCTGCCGGTCCGCAGCGATCCCGATCCCCGAGTCTTTCACTTGAACGAGGAGGTTCCGGGCACCCTTTGGCGTTTTCAGTTCAGCGCTGACACGAATAACCCCGGAATCAGTAAACTTTACCGCGTTGTTCACCAGGTTTACCAAGACCTGGCGCAGGCGATTGGGATCACCCCTCATCGTCCGCGGCAAGTGGTCATCGACATAGAGCACAACTTCTAAGCCTTTTCGGTGTGCCTGCATGCTCACCATGTCAACCGCATCCTCGACGGTCTGTACCGGATCAAAGGCGATGTGCTCAAGCTGAAGCCGCCCCGCTTCAATCTTTGAGAAATCAAGAATGTCGTTTATCAGTCCCAGCAACACCTCTCCAGCGAACTGGATCTGGTGAAGGTACTCGAGCTGCTCTTCATCGAGATCGGTGTCCCGCATAAGCTCAGCCATACCATTGATCGTATGCAGCGGAGTTCTGATTTCGTGGCTCATATTGGCGAGAAAAGCGCTCTTCGTTCTGGTGGCCGCCTCCGCCAGATCTTTCGCTCGTCGCAGACGCTGCTCATCGTTTTTCTGGGAGGTGACATCATCAACCACGGCGAGCATAAACGGAACGCTCTCGGGTATCCGGACGGCGCGCATATCCACTCTCCACCACGCCGGCTCACCGTGTCCCGTCTTGCATCGCGACACAACCTGGAACTCGTCACGATCACCCTCTATCAGTTCCGCAAAGAGGGTCTGGAAAAAACCGGAGTCTTCTTCATGGGAATACGCGGTGAGAAACCCACCGGAGAGATCATCAGACGATACGCCTAAGAATGATGCGACCGAGTTGTTTGCATATTGAATTCGCCCGGTGCCGTCCATCACGACGATGCCGATTGGCGAGTGTTCGAAGACTACCTGAAACTGTCGACCGAACCCCTGTTCACCCAAGTTGCGCGCCTGCCATTAGAAGTTGAGGCCCAGTATTTCGGATGCTTTGTTTCTGATATCGTGCGGCTTGAGGGGCTTGATGATATAACTCGAAACTCCCATCTTCAGCGCCTGTACCACCGTTTCCCGCTTTGAGAGAGCAGAGAGCACGATAATCGGCAGGCGCAGTTCTTTTTCTTTGAGCGTCTCGAGCACCTGAAACCCGTTCATTTCCGGCATCATGAGATCCAGAAATACCAGATCAGAATCGAGGGCGCCGTCGTCATCAAGAAATGCCCGTCCGTTACCGTAGGCGTGAATCTGCACCCGGGTGTCGGCAAAGGAGCTGCGAATGAGCTCCTGGATCACCTCATCATCATCCACGATCGAGATCCGCGTGGAATCACCGAGGCTGGATAACTCGAATGACGGCTTGTGCTGCTCTTCCTGAAATCGCATATTAATGGACTCGCCCCGCTTCTTTTTGGGTGCGCTGGTACCGAGCACGTCTTCCCGGGAGTCCGGCCCGGGCTCGAGAATCGGTCCTCCTACCTTGCGGCCCAGGAGGCCGTCCATCGCATCCTCAAGGTTGTCGGACACGCCGATTCCGGAAAACTCAGAGCGACTTTCCAGATACTCCCGGACGTATGAGCTCCGGGTCAGGACCTTGATGTTACGTTTTGATGTTCCCGACATCTCCAGGACCGAGGAAAACAGACTCTGAAGCTTTATGGAGTCCGCAGTGGATACTTCAATGCTCGTCATCAACACCAGAATTTTCGGGCTCTTGAGCTCATACAGATCCAGAAGTTCGTGAATCTTGTAGCGGAGCAAATCGATCTTCTCCCGGTTCAGGCCTTGGGCTACCTCAATAAACATGATGTCTTCATTGACGTGAGCCTCAACGATGCAGGGAGTAGTGTCGATGGACACCGGAACGTTTAAGGTCTCGCTGACCGCTTTGAGCAAAGCGTCTACCCGAATCGGTTTTGTCAGGAACTTCCGAACATTGTACCGCGCCACTCCCATTAAAGCGTCGCGGTCCACTTTTGCAGAGGCCATGATGACCGGTATGTCTTTGGTGTTCGGGTTGTCGTGCTTCTCCTTCAACAATTCCACAGCGGACTTGCGAGAGAGGTTGTAGTCGGTGATAAGCAGGTCTGGAAGAGAGGTTCGTAGCTTGGAGGAACCGTCCAATCCGCTCACCGCAACATCTACGTCAAAACCGTAATCTTCAAGTTTCTTCTTGAGGTAGTCTCTGAAAAGCTGTGATTCATCTATAACGAGTACTTTTTTCATATGTGGCCTTCGGTCCCTATTATCGGCAATTCCGGTGCCAAAAATCAAGGTCGCCTGCTATACTCACCCCATGCATACCACCCCGTCCCAGGCAGCGCTGGAGCGTATGATCCTTTCAGCATCCGGATGGCGAGCAATATTCGCCGGAGACGAGTACTCCCTGGCTGCGAGTATAGGTCCCGAAATGAGGGATATTACCGCTGTTGCCGCCGACACCTTTGTAACCACGATAGATCGCGGTAGCGAAAAGCAGTCCAGGTCCCACCCACGTCTCGTTGTTGCCACAGACAGTCGCCCTACCGGACCGGCTATAGCAGATACCGTTCTTCGCGTCTGTTTGTATCGGAATATCGAAGTGAACTGGCTGGGGGTAACTTCCGCGCCGGAGGTTATCGCGTTCGTGGCGCAGGAATCCGAAATCGACGGATTTATCTACGTAACCGCCAGCCACAACCCGCCTGGTCACAACGGCTTCAAAATGGGGTTCTCCGACGGAGGCGTGATGCCGGGAGAGCACGCCTGGCCGCTCATCGAGCGGTTCCGTGCCCGGGTCCAGGACCAGCCATACGTGGATGAACTTGTTCAACATATCGGAAAGATTGAAGTCCGCCGTTTGCGAGAACTTGAAGCGTCCTCGGATGACCATCGCACGGCTGCCCGGGCGGCGTATCGGGCGGTGGCGCTGGAGTGTAGCGCCGGTCGCTTAGGCGCAGCACGATTCCTCAGGGAGATGCAGCGCCGCCTCAACCGGCGGCCCCTGGGAATCATAGGAGAGCTCAACGGTAGCGCTCGCTCAACCTCAATCGACCGAGCCCTTCTGCCGGAACTGGGGATCGCCACGGCGATGTACAATGACACCCCCGGCCAATTTTCGCATCAAATTCTACCGGAAGACGCCGGCCTCACTGAGGCTGCCCAACTCCTCGAGAGACACGGCACCCAGGACCCGACGTTTCAAATCGCCTACGTCCCGGACAATGACGGCGACCGGGGCAACCTCGTTTTTCTTAAGGACGAGTCTGCGGTGCTGCTGGATGCGCAAACGGTCTTTGCCATGGTGGTAATGACTGAACTGGCGTGGACCAGATACCTCGAACGGGAGTATGGCGAGGAATATCCGCCACTGGCGGTTGTCGCGAACGGACCGACGTCGTCACGCATAGATGAGATCTGTGAGACCTTCGGTGCCACCCTCTATCGAGCGGAGGTAGGGGAAGCCAACGTCGTTGCATTAGCTGAGAAGATCCGTCGAGAAGGTCACCATGTGGTCATTCTCGGGGAGGGTTCCAACGGGGGTAACATTACCCCACCCTCTACCGTTCGGGATCCCCTGAGCACACTCCTGGCGATGGCCAAGCTGCATGCCTTTGCGCTGCGGCCCACGGAGCACGCAGAAATCAGAGACGGCTCTCCTCCCGATGCAGTTGATGAGACGGAACCATCCACCCCGGTAGCGACCAATTTCGTGTCCGTGGCGGATTCCCTTCCACGGTATTCAACTCTTGCTACCGATGATCCGCGCGCGAAGATGCACATCGGAGCGGTAACTTCGGGCAACCTCAAACGCCGCTACGAGCAACTCCTGCCGGACCACCTCCCGGAGATCCTCGAGCGGCTTGCCGCGGAGTAC
>CAZNRF010000224.1:0-6033 GCA_964575075.1 uncultured Spirochaeta sp.
TTGACGATGAATCCATCAATATCAGGATTCATGATTGTAATTGATCCGTATCCGACGAATTTTCGGTGACGGAACTGGAATTCGGCGGGATTTCCCGCATCGAGTTCCGATTTTACCCCCGGATATCGCAGCCGTCAACTTCAAATTAAAAGATATACATCGGTTTTACTGATACACTTACTGAACAATGCCGCATTATTGCGAGAAAACCCCTATCATGTGGCGCCGAGCGGTGATTGTGGGTCTCGAATGTTGCAATATATCCGTTTAGATGATATAGTCCCGAAAATATGGTTTATGCGGCGGCGGTTGAGTCGCTACAGGATGGCAGAATGAGCACTCGTGAGAACAGCATTCTAATTGTGGATCCAACTGAGGATTTTCAGATCGTCAAGGGCCTTGCTTCCGAGGTGCGGGTGAAGATTCTCAAGCTCATCGGAACCGGCGGCAAGAATGTGAACGATATTGCCACCGAGTTGGCTCTGCCGCAATCGACCGTTGCCACAAACGTAATGGTGCTGGAGAAGGCCGGGCTCCTGAGGACGGAGAACGTCAAAGGAAGAAAAGGAACCCAAAAGATCTGCCACCCGGTGTACTCGGAGATGGTGATAAAGTTCTCCGATGGGAATCGAGAGAAGGCCGGCGAAAACATAATCGAAGTGGAGATGCCGATCGGATTGTACACACGCTTTAACGTGAGCGCTCCCTGTGGATTGTGTTCCACGGAGGGAATCATCGGCTATCTTGATGTAACTGATTCGTTCCTTGACCCGGGACGGATGAAGGCGGGGTTGACGTGGTTCGAGAAGGGGTATCTCGAGTACAAGTTTCCCAACAACAGCATGTACAAGGACTCCGCCGTCAAGAGCCTGGTGCTATCTACGGAATTATCTTCGGAGATTCCTGGAACCGACAAGGAGTGGCGATCGGACATTACGCTGTGGATAAACGGAGTAGAGGTTGGCACGTGGACGTCGCCGGGTGACTATGGTGATCATCGGGGAAAGCTGACCCCGTCCTGGTGGAAGCTGGAGGGTTCTCAATACGGACTGTTGAAGAACTGGCGCGTGACGGGAGAAGGAGCGTTTGTTGACGGTCAGCAGATTTCGGACGTGACCCTGGCAGATTTGGATCTGCCGGCGCACCACTCCATTACGATTCGACTTGGTGTTCGGGAGAATGCGGACCGAGTCGGAGGAATTAACATCTTCGGGAGAGGGTTCGGCAACTACGACCAGGATATTCTTCTTCGGTTGTACTTCTAGTGAAAAGACGTGAGATGTGAAAAGCATGATGATCCGGATCATAAAGGCCGTCGAGGCTGTCGGAATTATGGCGGTCGTACTGGGGGCCGCCGTGTTCGCCTCCGCGTGCGCGAGCAGAGGACAAGAAGCAATGGACAATACCTACACCACACCACTCATCGAGCAACGCGCCGATCCATGGATCTATCGGCACAGTGATGGGTATTACTATTTCACAGCCACCGTTCCGGAGTACGATCGACTGGAGATTCGTCGCGCCCGCACGATTGAAGGGCTACGGTCTGCCGAACCGAAGGTGATCTGGCGCAAACACGACCGCGGAGCCATGGGCGCACACATCTGGGCCCCGGAACTGCACTATATCGACGGAAAATGGTATATCCACTTCGCTGCGGGATCCTCCGAAGACATCTGGGCGATTCGGATGTACGTTCTCGAATCGGAGGCTACAAATCCGCTCGAGGGACATTGGACTGAGCGAGGCCAAGTGCAGACTCAGTGGGAGAGCTTCTCCCTTGATGCGACAACGTTCGAACACCACGGTAAACGCTACCTCATATGGGCGCAACACCCCCTTGGGTATGACGGAAACACGGCGCTGTACATCGCCGAGATGGACACACCGTGGTCGATCGTTCCTCCCCAGATTGAGCTCAGCAGGCCGGAATACCCATGGGAGGAGCAGCTTTTTAAAGTGAACGAAGGTGCCGCCGTTGTGAAACGCAACGGGCGCATATTTGTCACCTACTCAGCCAGTGGTACCGATCACAACTACGCCATGGGATTGCTGAGCGCCTCAGAAGAGGCTGATCTTCTGTCACCGGATTCATGGACCAAGTCGCCAATACCGGTATTCAGATCCTCAGACAGCAACGGGGTATATGGCCCTGGTCATAACAGCTTCACCGTAGACGAAGACGGTGCTACCGACCTACTTGTTTATCACGCGCGAAGCTACAAGAACGTTTCCGGCGATCCATTGAGCGATCCCAACCGACATACACGCGTGCAGCAGTTTGGTTGGCATGATGATGGAACGCCTGATTTCGGACGCCCCGTTCCCGACACCAGCGATGGGCAATGATACCCAGATGCGACCCGGATAAAAACAGCGCGGTCCGCCAAAGGTACCGCCGGCCGGCGCCCCTTGTGCGGGCCGAGGGTTTCCCCTAGGATGCCCAGCGCAGGATGAAAAAACCAAGTCGCACGCTAATTCAGGACCTTATGGGCAAGACGGTGATCGTGGGCCTCGTCACGATCACTGTCATCGCCGTGGCAGCCTACACGGTGACCTACCAACGCCGCACCCTGGAGACGATCGAGGTCCAGCAACAATCCGTGTCCCAGCGGATCGAGCGGGAATCGGTGATTTTCGATCTCGCCCGGGATAATCTCGAGGTATTCACTGAAGAGTTTTTGCGACTCTACCTTTCAGAGGAGATCATCGTCACCGAGGAAGACTTCGACCGTCTCTACTTTGAGGGCGACGAGGGCGCCCACCGCATGGAACGGGAGTATTTCGACGGTGTCGAGACGGTCGACGGCACCTACCGCTACGGGGTGTCCAGTTTTGTCGGCAACAACCAGCCGGTGGATGATCCTGATCTGCAGCGGCGGCTCGTCCTCGCATATCGCCTCCTGGCGCAGATGGGTCCGGGTTTCCAGACCCGGTTTGCCAATACCCACGTGTCCTATCCGGAAAACGCGATCACCCTCTTCTGGCCGGAGGTCCCCTGGGGACTCGATGCGCGGGCCGACTTGCCGATGAACGAGCTCGGCGTAATCCTCGCCACGATGCAGGAGGAGAACCCGGAGCGCGAGCCGGTCTGGACCGGCCTCTACTTCGACGAAACGGCGGAAGACTGGATGATTACCTACCAGGTTCCCGTGGACCACGAGGGACGCCACCTGATCAACCCGAGCCACGACGTTCCTGTTACCGATCTCATGACGCGTCTCCCGGCGCCGGAAGCCGACCGGTCCGGGTACGGATTCATTATGCGCGAGGATGGCTACCTCGTGGCGCGTCCGACTCTGCCCACTGAGGATCAGCGGTGGGTAGGACAGTTGTCACTCGACAAGATCGAGGATCCGGCGATCGTGCGCTCCTACGAGGCGATTCGCGCGGCGGTGGATGAGAGTTCCGCGCCGTTTGAAGATGGCGGGACGATAGTGGTTGAGAACACCGAAGACGACACCTATCTCACGGTGGGACAGCTCGATGGCCCCGACTGGTGGTACATCGATATGTATCCCACGGCGGAGATCAGGGCGGTTGCTCACCGGGCGGCACTGGGGCGCATTTTGGAGAGTGTCGCGCTGCTGGTGATCCTGATGGCAACGTTCCTGGTACTGGTTCACCGCCGCGCCGCCCGGCCGCTGGCGCAGCTGAGAACCGCCGCTGAGCGCATGGGTGAGGCCCGGGTGGCTGAGGTGGTGCACGGAGATGTGCCCTTGCCGGTCGATCTGGACAACGAGATCGGGCTCACGGCGCAGCGTTTTCATGAGATGGCGGGGCGCATTCTTAACGTAAACCGGGAATTAGAGCGAGTCGTGGACCTTCGCACCCAGGAACTGCAGGAGGCCAACGCGGCGTTGCGCGAAATGAGCGTCATGGACGGCTTGACGGGTATCCATAATCGGCGGTCCTTCGACAGTGGTCTGGTTGCCCTGATGAGAGAAGTCTCCGCCGGGGGCGGAACGTTCTCGCTGATCATGATCGATCTCGACTTTTTCAAGCTGTACAACGATACCTATGGTCATCACGCAGGTGATGAGGTGTTGCGAACGGTGAGCTCCGGCGTCGCTGCAGCGATTCGAGGTGATGACCGGGTGTACCGTTATGGCGGTGAGGAGCTGGCGGTACTGTGTCCGGGTACCAACGCCCGCGCGGGGTTCATCACAGCCCAGCGGATCATTGAGCGTATCAGGTCACTGGAACTCCCCTATCCGGCGAGTGAAGCCGGCATCGTCACGGCCAGTGCCGGATGCGCCGAGTTTTCCCGCCACTTCCAGACCGCAGAAGAGATCATTCAGGCTGCCGACAAGCAGCTCTACCGAGCCAAACAGGACGGACGCAACCGGGTGGCGGTAGACGGAGATGCATAACTGTATGAGCACCAAGAAACTCTGCAAATGGGACAAAGACCGCATCCAAAAGAAGTCTGAGACGCTCCAGGAGCAGCTACGGGATCCGCAGTTCTACTGTACCAAGTGCGCCCGCGCCGCCCGGGACCGGAAGCGGCTGTGTAAGCCGACGCCCCTGAACTGACGAGCCAGTCTCTGTCGCCACGGGCGTCCGGTCTATGTCTAGTCCGCAGCGCTTGTTCCGGGATAGAAAGCAGAATACTATAGAACTATATGAAATCCACGATCCTGATCGTCGAAGATGAACCGCTGGGCCGGCTCTTTCTGGAGCGGACGTTCCAGGAGCGCACCGACTTTGTCGTTCGATCCGCCAAAGACGGGGAGACGGCGGTACAGCTCAGCTATGAGCAGGCTTTCACGGCAGTAATCGCGGACATCGGCCTGCCCGGAATTGACGGTATTGAAGCTGCTCGTCGGATACTGGCGCGGCAGGATGCGGTGCTCATTTTCTTATCGGGAAACAGCGATCCAGGCACGATGGAACGTGCGGTAGCACTGCAGCCGTACGCGATTCGGACCAAGCCGGTAGATATAGAAGGGTTGCTGGCGTTGTGCGCACAGGCGGTTGATGATCGCACCTCCCAAGAAACCGAGTATCTCTCACCGGGGTTTCTGTTGGATACGCTGTACGACACCGCGGATATCGGTATGTGCGTCACCGATGCCGAACGCCGCTTCGTCAAGGTAAATCGGGCGTATCGGGAGACCTACCAGTACTCGGTTGAGGAACTCATCGGCCACGAATTTACCAAAGTTCTCCCGCAGGAAGACCGGGCGGCTGCCGCCAAGATGCATGACGATTTCATCGATGGGTCGGTGGTGGAAATGCCGCAAGATTGGCGCGTTCAACGCAAAGACGGCGAGGTACGAGACATCTTCGTCACCGCCGGACGGATGATCGGCAATGACGGACACCCGTACAAGGTAACCACCGTAACCGATCGCCACCGGAACGAATCGCAATTGGAAGAGGCCCTCAAGCAGAAAGAGATTCTGCTGCGGGAAGTTCACCACCGCGTGAAGAACAACCTCAATACCCTCGCCTCAATCATATCTCTTCAGCAGAATCACGCCGGCGCGCACTCAGAGGTTCTGGACGCCCTCGGCGTCGTCATGAACCGGATTCGCGCGATCAGTTCGGTGTATGAACGCCTACACCAATCCGGAGACAGCGTACAGATAGACCTTCAAGAATACGTCTCCGGACTCGTCAACGACATCGTTGCCGGCGCTGAGCACTCGGGAGAGTTGAGTGTAGACGTAGAAGCCGCTCCAGTACAGACAAACCTGGACAAAGGGGTAACCCTAGGCCTCATGGTAAATGAGCTGGTCACCAACAGCATCAAGCACGGGAGTCCTCCCGGCAGCGCGCTCTCAATCACCGTCAAGCTGACGGTTTCGGACGCCAATTTCGTGATCGACGTCTCCGATACCGGACGTGGACTCCCCGAAGGCTTCCAACCTCACCAAGCCAACTCGCTGGGGATTCAGCTGCTGCAGGCGCTCACCGGCCAGCATGGTGGCACGCTCGCCGTCGTAGATCACGCCACCGCCCACTTCCGCGTCACGATTCCCGCGACTGACGAGGTGTAAGCGCTACACCGCGCGGCGCGGCCACCGC
>CAZNRF010000225.1:0-5986 GCA_964575075.1 uncultured Spirochaeta sp.
AACACCCCGCTCCACGTCTTCGGCCTGAGCGCTCTCGCCCCGCTCCACCGCCGCGGCAAAGCGCACCTCCCCCGACCCCCGCCCGTGCCGCTGGCGCTACGATCGGGCGGGGCGGCGCCGACGCCCCTTCTGGCATTGGGTACCCGGCAACGTCGGAACGGCAGGATTGCTGGGCGGCAGCTACCTCCAACTGGTGGCGAGGCCGCAACAGCGCGACACGATCGACGAGGAACTTGAACGGTACAACGCCGCCACCACGGTGGAAGACGCCACCGATGCCAGAGGCAGCGTTGAGCAGGCGGATACGCTCCTCAGCGTGTACGAGGTGGCCAGCTACGCGGGGCTTGCCAGTGGTGTGCTCGTCCCGATCGCCCTCTACAGTCGCGTCCGTTCCCTGACTCGTCCCGGCCGGATATGGCGAGACTACGAGGATTCACCGTTTCGAACCTCCGTCCAGGCGGCAGCGATCGACTACGCCGAACGGCGCTGGGAAGAAGGGGAGCCGGCGCTCCTGATCGTTGGTGAGGATGAACGGGTAACCATTGGTGGTACCGGCGAGACCCGGGAGACGCCGGTCTACGTTCCGTTCGGGTCGTCAGGGGAAGTTTCGGTTACCCATGACACTGCTATGCTCGGTGGGCGCGAGACCTACACGGTGCCTCGCGCGCAGGGATTGACGGTATTATATGTGGGTGAGCCGGAGGTGGTGGAGTAATTCAAGCCCGGCCGACACCGCCGGAGGGAAAAAGCGGTATTATCTCCCCACACGGCCGTAATAAGGAGTGCAGTGATGGGTGACAAGGGCGGAAAGAAGAGCAGATCCAAGGCGCAGAAACAGAAAGAAGTGAAACGCGACCAGGTCTCCAAGAAAAAGAAGGATGACCAGGCGAAGCGAGCGCCTGCAGCGCCGGCGTAACTGAGCGCCTTCGGTACACGATGGTACTATTTGTTCTCATTTTGATGGCCACCGGCTGGGCGTGCGGGGTTTTGTTGTTTGTGCGACCCCTGTTCGTGAGAGCCGCTGAATTACCGCGGGAGTCTCGTGCCTTCACTGATCATGGCTCGAGGCGGGTCTCCGTGATCGTTCCCGCTCGGAATGAGGCCGCCCGCATCGGAGAACTGCTCAGGTCCTTACAGGTACAAACGGTATCGCCCGGGGAAGTGATCGTAGCAAATGACGATTCCACGGACGAGACCGCCTCGGTTGCCGCCGCCTGGGGAGCACAGGTCCTTCAGGTTCCTCCACGACCGGAGAACTGGACCGGCAAGTCATGGGCGTGCGATCGCGGTGCGGCGGCGGCCACCGGCGATGTGCTGCTCTTCCTGGATGCTGATGTCGTGTTGGGACCACAGGCGCTCGAGCGGTTGCTCTCCGCCTGCGCCCATTCGGCAGGCGGTGTTGTCTCGGTGCAGCCATACCACCGCATCGTCAAGCCGTATGAATCCTACAGCGCCCTGTTTAACCTCCAGGTCATTGCATCAATCGGGATTGGCCACGGTGCGCGTGGGCTGTTTGGTCCGTGCATCATGATCGCGGCAGCTGACTACGAGCGGTGCGGCGGGCATGCAGCAATTCGCGAATCTGTGGTGGACGATATCGCTCTGGGAGCGGTCTGCCGGACAAACGGCGTTGCGATACACACCTACCTCGGGGGGACGACGATGTGGTTCCGGATGTACGAGGAAGGGCCGCGGCAGATGCTCACCGGCTGGACGAAGAACTTTCTGCAAGGTGCAGGCGCAACGCCGCGTCACATTCTGTTCGCACAAGCGATGTGGATCGTGGGAGCGGCGACCGCGGCAGTACAGTTGCCCCTCGCTGCAGCGGGCCTTGCGATTGGAATCGTGCCGCTTCACCTCGCGGTGGGTGCGTATCTCGGGTATGTGGTGCTTCTGACTGCGGTGCTGCCTCGGCACGGGAATTTTGGTGTGTCCACCGCGTTCCTCTTTCCCCTTCACGTAGCGTTCTTCGCGGTCGTCACCGTATCTGCGCTGTGGATCAGAATCCGGGGAGGATCAGTCTCTTGGCGTGGAAGAGAGGTCACGCCCCATCCTCGAGGTGACGTGGAGAGACGGGTGTGACGCTCCCGCTTCGATTGGTCCTCATCAGCGTGAGTTGGGCGGTAATCCAGATCGGTAGCGGGTATGTGGCGCATATCCTACCGGTAGCCTGGCTTGCCACCGATAACGGGCTGTTTCGTTCACGATCATTTGAGCGCGAAGGCCGGCTGTACCGTCGGGTCTTTCTGGTCCATCGCTGGAAGCGCTACCTCCCCGAAGGAGGAGCAGTGTTTGCCGGGGGCATGAGCAAGAGGCACCTGGCCCTCGATTCCGTCGAAGACCGCGACACCGCGCTGCGGCGATTTATCGCTGAGACGCGTCGTGCCGAGCTGAGCCATTGGCTGCCGGTACTGTTTTCTTTCACATTCTTTCTGTGGAATGAATCTCGAATTGCACTGTGGATGCCGGCTATCGGGTTTTTGGGAAACCTTCCATTCATTATCGTGCAGCGGACAAACCGCCCACGTCTACAGAACCTTCTCAAACGAGAGCAGGGGCAACAGTAACAGCCCAGCTCGTTACGCCTCCTCTTCCATGGCCCGGTGATCAATCAAAACGCGCATGATATCGCAGACGATGCTCGTATCGCTTTCACTGAGCTGAGCGGCGAGGGAATGCAGGCGAGTTGTCGCGGCGCTGAAGGACGAGGTCATCAGCGTATCTAACGGAATCTCCAAAGACCGGGCGATACTCTCGGCCTGGTCGATTCGTGGATAACGATTCGCCCCATACCAGTTGTTGATCGTGCTCACGGGAATCTCCGTGGACCGAGCCAAGTCAACGCGAGTCATTCGTCGCTCCGTCAAAATTTTCGATACGTTCGCTAAAAACCTGTTCAACGTTGTTCCTTTCCATGAGTTGTTATCAATGGATGAGTATAGATTCATTGTATCCCCGGCAGTGTGGGAATCCAACTTGTCAGATGTTTGTACAGCTTAGATCAAAAAATAGCTTGTGGAAGTCGCGTTTGCGTAATATGATCAGGCAGATACCGGAAATAATGTTGTGAATGGGTCAGAATTATAGAATTCATAAATATGACCATGAGGTGGTTATGATTACCGTAACAGGATCTGTTGGAGCTTCGGACGTTTCTAAATTTCGGGAGCACCTGCTGGCCATCGTTACCGAGGAGCACCGTTCCGTCTCGGTTGATCTTCGCAACACCGCACATGTGAATCCGGCGATCGTTCCGGTATTGCTTGAGGCGGGAAGCCGTCTTTCTCGCGAGGGATCCACCCTCAACGTACATATTGGTGACGGCGTCACCGCCAACGTCTTACAGGCGCTGGCGCCCAAAGAGTTACTGGTTGTGCAACGGGAGGGCGGCGACATTGAGCCTACTCCTGAAAACTGATGCGGATTTTAAAATACTCTCCGCAAGCTCCTCAGATGAGGGGGAGCAGGATGTGGCCCCGGAGCTGTCGGTAGGCCAGGATCTTCTGGATCATATTGATTCTGATGAACGGGGCGCTGTGGAAACCGCAATCCACGAGGGTATTGAAAACGGAGTCGATCTCGTGCGGTGCGGCGTCGTTCGCGTGGTGGCCGGAGAGAGTGGGCACCGCTGCAGCGTGACGTGTTCCCCCTCTTACGACCCGGGAGGCCGATTCATCGGATCGGCGGTGGTGATCACAGCAGTTGAGTCGCGAGACACCCGCATTGCGGAGCTCCAGGCGCGTGTTCTGCACCAAGAGACGCTCCTCCATGAAATTCAGCATCGCGTAAAAAACGATATGAACTTCGTGCATTCCCTCCTGTCTTTGCACGCCCATGCCTCCGACAACGCTGCAGTGAAGTCCGCGCTTTTGGACGCGGCGGACCGGGTTGTGGCGGTGAGTCGGGTGTATTCGCAGCTCCATGTGAATCATGAGCTAAAAGCCGTGGACGGCCACGGCATTGTGCGGGAGCTCGTGGATGGACTGATGAATGCACCGGTGGCATCTTCAGCTCGGATTCATCTGGACAGCGACGAGTTTTCCGTTCCCCGCCGGGCGGCGGTCTCTCTGGGTCTTATCATCAATGAACTCGTCGCCAATGCCGTGAAGCACGCGGGGCACGAGAATCAGGTTTTTACCATTCACGTTACCGTGCGGAACCACGAAAAGCACACGGTGCGGCTCACCGTTCGAGACGACGGACCGGGATTCCCGGAGGATGTGCGGCGTGGTGAGCGCCTCGGCTACGGGTTTACGATTATCCGAGCGCTGCTGGATGATAATAACGGGGACGTGCAGCTCTGGAACGATCAGGGTGCCGTAGCGGAAGTTCGTTTGAACCTTGCCGAACAGTGAACCGCCTCCGCAATCGAGTGTATGTAGATGAGTTGACACTGCATATTTTTACATTTATACCTACAACCCCAGATGCACAGAGGTGCATTACCTTGTCATTCTGGAGGTCCGAGTATGGACAAAGAACACGCAGCACACGTCGATAGCGACTATTCCCTGGAGGCGGTTCCGCAGACTGCGCGCAGAGGCTTCTGGCCGATGTTCGTGATTATGCTGGGGTTCACCTTCTTTTCCGCCAGCATGAGTGTGGGCGCAAACCTGGGAAACGGACTGAATCTTGCGGGGTTCGTCTGGGCGGTGGTTATCGGCGGAGGCATCCTCGGTGCATATACCGGGACGCTGGCGTATATTGGCAGCACCACTGGGTTGAGTCTGGACCTGCTCGCCCATCGCTCCTTCGGTTCGGTAGGATCCTTCCTCCCATCGGCGCTGATTAGTTTCACCCAGATCGGGTGGTTTGGCGTTGGCGTGGCGATGTTTGCCATCCCCGTTGCCGAGCTCCTGGGGATGGAGCCGCTGCTGCTCCTGATCGTTGGTGGCGTGCTCATGACCGGGTCGGCCTACTTTGGCATTAAGGGGCTCGAAGTGATCAGCTTTATCTCCGTTCCGCTGATCACCGTGCTGGGTGTCTATTCCATGATCGCGGCTTCCGTGGAAGGCGGCGGTCTTTCTCAGATCTTCGGGCTGTCCGCGGGGGATATCACGGTATTTGCCGGTGTCGGGATGGTGATCGGATCGTTTGTGAGTGGAGGAACCGCCACGCCGAACTTCGTTCGATTTGCCAAGAGCCACAAGATCGCGGTTATCACCACGGTGGTGGCGTTCTTCATCGGTAATACCCTGATGTTTGCCTTTGGCGCGGTGGGTGGCGCGTTTACCGGCCAGCAGGACATCTTTTACGTGATGATCGCCCAAGGGCTGACAATCCCCGCGATTTTGGTGCTGGGCGCCAACATCTGGACCACCAATGATAACGCCCTCTACACCTCCGGATTGGGTTTGTCGAACATCACAAAGATCCGCAAGCGCCCGATGGTACTCATCGCCGGCTTCATCGGTACCGTCACCGCCATGTGGTTATACTTCAACTTTATCGGGTGGCTCAGCTTTCTGAACGCGACCTTGCCGCCGGTAGGCGCGATCATCGCGCTGGACTTCTTTATGCATCGCTCCGAATACAACGCGGATGAGGTAGCTGACCGGAAGGTCAACTGGGGAGCGATTCTTGGTGTTATCGCCGGCGCACTGGTGGGTAACTTCGTCCCCATCGGAATTACCGCCATTAACGCCATGGTGGTCGCCTGCGTGCTGTACTTCGCAGCCGACAAGTTGTTCTACGGAAAGACCGCGTAGCCACAACCGTAATCGTAGCCGTGGCACGGTGACGCCGCGTATCCTCCGTTGCTATGTTACAGGCGGCGGAGGAGTGACACAGATGAACATCAGACCGGTGACGTCGCACATCGCGTTGGTATTGATCGCGGTTGGGAACCTCGGTGTATCTGCTGCGGATCAGCTGTGGCAGCGTGGGGTGGATGCCTATGCGCGGAGTCAGGTCTGGGTTCCCTTTGAGTATGAGGTTGAGCAGCGGCAGGTGAACGGACGGGACCAGGTTGTTTCCCATTCCATCA
>CAZNRF010000226.1:0-5972 GCA_964575075.1 uncultured Spirochaeta sp.
CCCCGGGGGGAGGTGCTGTCGGCGATGCGTCCCGGCGCCCGACGAACGCGGGGGATGCCGGAGGTAAGCGGTGATGAGCACGCGGTAGCACCGGGGCGGATCGAGCTCTCCCGGGAGCAGGACCACGCGCTGCGGGCGATTACCGTACCCGGCGCCCCCGGCGGAGAGTCCTGGTTCTACCTGTACGGAATTACCGGCAGCGGGAAGACGGAGGTGTTCTTGCGTGCCGCGGAAGCGGTGATCGCTCGCGGGGAGAGCGTTATTTACCTCGTGCCTGAGATCGCGCTGACCCACCAGCTCTTTGATCATATCAGTCGCCGCTTTGGTCCGATCGCGGCGATGCTGCACTCCGGTCTCACCCCATCGCAGCGACTCGGTGAGTGGCGCCGCATCCAGCGGGGGGAGGCGCGTCTCGTGGTGGGGGCGCGGAGCGCCGTGTTTGCGCCGGTGTACCGCCTGGGTATGGTAGTGATTGATGAGGAGCATGAGACCTCCTACAAGGCGGGGAACGCGCCACGCTATCATGCGCGGCAGGTGGCCTTGTGGCGGGCGGTACAGGCCGGTGCGATATGTGTGATGGGCTCGGCGACTCCGTCGGTCGAGGCGTGGTACCTCATGGAGACGGGCCGCCTCACACGGTTACAACTTACCGAGCGTCTCAGCGGGGGAGCGCTACCGCGGATCGCGGTGCATAATATCCGAGGGAGCAACTCCCTTCTTTCGCCGCCGCTGGTGGACGCACTGCGGGAGACCCACGCTGCCGGGGCGCAGAGCATCCTTTTTCTTAATCGGCGCGGTTTTGCCAGCGTCTTCCAATGCCGTAGTTGTGGATACCAGCATGACTGTCCCCATTGCTCCGTGCCGATGACCTGGCACAAGAGTAGGGGAAAGCTCCTGTGCCACTACTGCGGACACCAGTCGCATCCGGCTTCAGTATGTCCGCAGTGCGGCTCTCTCGACGTAGGGTACACCGGGTTTGGTACCGAACGGATCGAGGAAGACATGGAGCGCGCCCTACCGGGTGTTCGCGTCGCCCGGCTCGATACCGATGTCACCGCCAAGAAAGGGGCGTTGCGGGAGACATTGGACCGCTTTGCCGCAGGCGATATCGACGTGTTGTTGGGAACGCAGATGGTGGCGAAAGGACTCAACTTTCCGAACGTTCGTACCGTGGGAATCGTTATGGCGGACACGGGACTGAGCCTTCCCGACTTTCGGGCGGCGGAGCGGACGTTCTCGCTCATCGTGCAGGTGGCCGGGCGAGCAGGGCGATTCCGCAGGGATGGAGAAGTGATCGTCCAGACGGTGCGTCCGGAGCATCCGGCGATTCGCCGAGCGGTGACGATGGGTATTGATGCGTTCTACCGTGAGGAGCTGGCGGTCCGTCGGGAGCTGGGATTCCCGCCGTTCTCGCGTCTGGTCCGGGCGGTGGTTCGCTCTCCCCAACGGGATCAGGCGTCGCGCAGTGCCGAGCTGCTGGCCGAGCTGATGCGAGGCACCCTCGAGGCAGCCGGGGAAGAGTCGGTGGAGGTCCTGGGCCCGGCGCCATCCCCCCTGGAGCGGGTTAACCGCAATTGGAGATACCAGATCATTCTTCGCGGTACCTCAGTGGCCGTACCGGCACGGGTTGTGCGGGCAGTGCTTGCAGAAGGGGCGCTCCCCAAGACCGTTTACGTCGAGGTGGATGTAGACCCGGTGAACCTGTTGTAAGTAGACTATTGGGGTGATTCCTTTAGTGTACCATCCCGACACTCGCCTCACCACGGTTGCTGGAGAGGTGAGCACAATTGATGGCGACCTTGCCGCTTTTGCCCGCTCCATGGTGGAAACGATGCACGGAGAGAAGGGTATCGGCCTTGCAGGACCGCAAGTTGGTCGCATGGATCGGCTCTTTGTAGTCCACGTTCCTGATGACGAGCCACGGGTCTTCATAAACCCCCGTATCGTGGCTGCCTCCCCAGATGAAGGCGCGTACGAAGAGGGGTGCCTGAGTATCCCCGGTGTCTATGCCGATGTGCGCCGGCCGCTGGAGATTACCGTGGAGGCGTTTAACGAAGAGGGTGATCCGTTTCGTCTTGACGCGGACGGCCTTCTGGCGCGGGTAATTCAGCATGAATACGATCACCTCGATGGAGTGCTGTTTATCGATCGGCTCACCCAAAGAAAGCGTGAACGGCTACTCAAGAGCTATCGAGCGCCGGACCGCCCTGCCGCCGATCGGCCCCGGGGGTCGGTGGAGTCCGAAGACCGGCGAAACGCAGCGGGAGTCTCCGCGCCTCGGGAGCCGTCGTGACAGGAGCTGGCCCCGACGCCGGTCCCTTGCGGGTACTTTTCGCGGGAACTCCCGAGATCGCGCGCTTCTCGCTGGAGCGGATGATAGACGATCAGGGTCCGGAGTGGACCGTGGTGGGGGTGCTCACCAATCCCGACGCCCCGAAGGGGCGGGGGCGGCGCGTGGCTCCGTCTCCGGTCAAGGTGCGGGCTCAGGAGGCGGGGCTACCGATACTGCAGCCGGATCGCCTCACCGCGGAGGCTCGCGCCGCAGTTGAGGATTTGAAGCCGCACCTGCTGGTGGTGGTGGCGTACGGAAAGATCTTCGGTCCCAAGTTCCTGTCGCTGTTTCCCCGGGGCGGAATCAACGTCCATCCCTCACTCCTGCCGCGCCACCGTGGCCCGAGCCCACTTCAGGCGGCGATCTTGGCCGGTGACCGCGAAACGGGCGTGACCATTCAGTATCTGGCGAGGGAGATGGATGCAGGGGATATCATCGCCCAGGAGCGAGCCCCCATCGGCTCGGATACTACCGTCGCGGAGCTTCATGATGAGTTGGGCCGGCGCGGCGCGGAGATGGTAGTTGCTGCAATCAGTGATATCGCCCGGGGCACGGTAAGTGCGACCCCTCAGAATGAGGAGGCTGCAACGTATTGCCAAAAGCTGAGTCGCCACGATGGAGATCTGACGTGGGAAGAGTCAGCGGAAGAGATTCATCGCAAGGTACGCGCCTTGACCCCGTGGCCCGGCGTTCGGTGCCGGTGGGGTGACACCCCCGTACAGTTTACGGAGACGTTGATCCCGGACGAAACGCTGTTGAACGGGATTACTCAGAACTCGACTCCCGGCAGCGTCCTCGCGGTAGACAGCACGCTTGGAATTTTGGTACAAACCACGGATGGTGTGCTTGCAGTCCGCCGTCTCAAGCAGCACGCCCGCAAAGAGCTCGATTTTCGTTCGTTCGTAAACGGGAACCCCGAGATCATCGGCTCGGTACTACGGCAGGCATAACGCATGAATGTATTCGGTTTTCTCAAACGTAAACAACGCACCGACGATGATAGCCCCGAACAACGCTATGTGCGCATCACCGCGTGGGCGTTTGTCGGGCTGTTTATTCTCTTTTCGTTGGGTGGCTTAGTGGCGTTTCTTCTTGCACTGGAAGGTCCCGATCAGACACAAGTTCCCGACCTCCGGGAGGAGGAACTGGCGGACGCGATCATTCTCCTGCAAGAGCGGGGCCTCTACCCCGAGCTGCAGCTACGGTTCCATTCCGATCCGTCCATGCGGGGACGGGTACTCTCGCAAGATCCGGAGCCCGGCTCCGTGGTTCGTTCGGGGCGACGGATCACCGTCTTGGTGAGCCAGGGTGCCGTGGTAGACGAGGTGGGAGAATATGTCGGCCTTCCGCTCCAAGAAGTGCAGGCCGATATTCAGGCTCTCGGAGCGGGAAGTGAAGGGGTACTGTATATCGATGCCGTGAGCTACGTGTTTGACGAGGAGTCGTCCGGCACCGTCA
Organism: uncultured Spirochaeta sp.; assembly: GCA_964575075.1. Classification (GTDB taxonomy): domain Bacteria; phylum Spirochaetota; class Spirochaetia; order DSM-27196; family Alkalispirochaetaceae; genus Alkalispirochaeta. The sequence goes on from CAZNRF010000226.1 coordinate 3,791, forward strand.
TCGCCCAGTCCCCGGACCCGGGGACCTCAATTTCCGGTTCTACCGGTGTTGATCTGGTGGTCAGTCGCGGTCCGGAAGTGGAGCAAATCTCCCTTCCCACGTTTGAGGGGCTGAGCTGGAACGATGCGCTTCAGATTCTGACTCGCGACGACATACCCTTTCAGTTCGAGCTTGAGGAGCAGCCAACGACAGGCCAGGATGGGATCGTGGTAGGTCAGCGTCCTAATCCGGGAGAGCAGGTTGAGCTGGGAACGCCGGTTGTCCTCACGCTCCGGAACGTTCGAAACGTGCCGTCCGACGAGGTGTTCGGAATTTTTGACCGCACGCTTCCGGAGTATGCGGTGCCGGTTGAGCTGAGTGCCGTGGCGGTTGGTCCGGAAGGAGAGAGCTCTACGCTGTTTGATATGATCCATCCCGGGGGGCGCCTGGCGTTCCCCTACCAAGTGGTGGAAGGATCTACGATCATCATATATCGCTATGACACAGAGGTGATTCGTTACGTCGTAAGCGACGCGTCCGACTCCGAATAGACTCGGCCGACCCCACACTGAGACCCGCGACACATGATACGAGGAGGAAGTTTTGTATAAGCCCGTCGACCCGAAGGTGAATTTTCCCGCCATGGAAGAAGCGATTCTTGCGTTCTGGGAAGAAAAGGGCATCTTCGAAAAGTCGGTGCAGCAACGCCAGGATGCGCCGCAGTATGTCTTCTATGATGGGCCTCCCTTTGCAACGGGCCTTCCTCACTTCGGCCATTTTGTGCCCGGCACCATTAAAGACATTATTCCCCGTTATCAAACCATGAAAGGAAAGCGTGTCGAGCGTCGCTTCGGATGGGATTGTCATGGTCTGCCGGTTGAGTACGAGATGGAGAAAGAGCTCGGTATTTCCGGGGCCTCCCAGATCGAGGAGTATGGGGTAGCCGAGTTCAATGAAGCGTGCCGGGGGATCGTGCTTCGCTACACCTCTGAGTGGCGGGAAGTGGTCACTCGCATGGGGCGATGGGTCGATTTCGACCACGACTACAAGACGATGGATCCCGACTACATGGAGACGATCTGGTGGGTGTTCAAGCGTCTGTGGGAAAAGGGACTTGTCTACGAGGGGCACTACATTCTTCCCTACAGTCCCGCTCTCGCCACCCCGCTGTCAAATTTTGAGGTGAACCTCGGGGGGTATCACGACGTCGATGATCCGGCAATTACCGTCCGCTTCGAGCTGGTGGATCAGCCGGGTACCTACATTCTCGCCTGGACCACCACCCCGTGGACGCTACCGAGCAATCTCGCCCTCGCTGCCGGGAAAGATATCACCTATGTCACCGTCCAGGATGGAGACGATCGCTATATCCTCGCGGAAGAACTGCTGGAGAAGTATTACAAGGACGAAACCGAATATCAGATCGTGAATCGCCTCACCGGATCGGATCTGGAAGGGCTTCAGTATACGCCGATCTTTCCCTACTTCGCGGATGTGGCGGAGCAGGGGGCCTTTCGTGTACATCTTGGTGACTTCGTAACGACCGACGAGGGAACCGGTGTGGTCCACATCGCGCCGGGCTTTGGAGAAGATGACCACCGCCTCCTCAAAGGGACGGGGCTGCCGGTTATCGTGCCGATCGATCCCGAAGCGCGCTTCACCTCGGAGGTGCCCGATTTTGAGGGCCAGCAGGTGAAAGACGCCGATAAGGCGATCATCGCGTGGCTCAAGGAGCGGGGTATCCTCGTCAAACGAGAGACGTATCGCCACTCCTATCCGTTCTGTTACCGCACCAAGAAGCCGTTGATCTATCGTGCGGTGAGTTCCTGGTTCGTAGATATTACCAAGATCAAACAGCACATGCTGGACGCAAACAACAAAGTCCGATGGGTGCCCGGCCATTTGCAACAAGGGCGCTTCGGCAAGTGGCTGGAAGGCGCCCGCGATTGGGCGATCAGTCGCAACCGCTACTGGGGCAATCCGATTCCCGTGTGGAAGTCCGACGGAAGCGATCACGTAGAGGTGATCGGGAGCCGGGAGGAATTGCACGCCAAGAGCGGCGTCTGGGTAGATGATCTCCACAAGCACCACGTGGATGAGATCACCTGGCCCAGTCCCGATGGAACGGGAACAATGCGGCGTGTGCCGGAGGTGCTCGACTGCTGGTTCGAATCCGGCGCGATGCCCTACGCGCAGAACCACT
>CAZNRF010000227.1:0-5966 GCA_964575075.1 uncultured Spirochaeta sp.
CCCCGTAGCAACTACCCTGGTGCACAAGAGGCGCGACAATCCCGGATCTCAAACCGACCGCTCGGGCGGCCTCGGTGTTGATCCAGGGATCTGTTTCGGCGTCTTCGCACACCATCGTTGTCCTGCTCGAGTAGCACCGGCCGGAGAGACTACGGTTGATAGGAAGACGCAGTCCTTCCTGGCCGGAAGCTCCGCCGACGGCTGCCCGGTAGATCATCTCCGAACCATCCGGCTCCTCCACTACGGCAGCTTCAGCATTGGTCAGACGCAGCGCCTCTTCGGCAACTCGTTGTCGAAGCGGACCGAGGTTTAGCCCGGCCGACGCAACCTCCCGCCACACACTGTGAAGGAGCGTGAGCTGTTCGCTCTGCTTTTTCATCTTGAGTTCTTCCGTAACGTCCTTTTGGATCGACACGAAATACTGGGGGTCTTCCGAGCCCTGAGGGTAGGGCGCAATGCTCCATTGGAGCTCGAAGGGGGTACCGTCCTTCCGGTAATTGGTTGTCTGCGCGGAGATGCGCCGACGAGCCTGCAAGGCGGAGCGCACCTCATCCAGATGTTCGCGATTGGTGTCCGGGCCCTGCAAAATGCGTGGAGACGTACCCAAGACCTCCGCCGCACTGAATCCGGTCATCTCCTCGAACGCGGCATTCACGTACACGATATGCGGTCCGGGGGCGTCTATCTGGGCGTCGGTAACAATTACCGATTCTGAGATATTATCTACAATAAGAGCGAACAACTCGCTGGGAAGCGCCACGTCTACCTTGGGTACCAAATCTCTCTGTTTGCCGGAAGTTCAACCGACAAAATTGTACCAGACGTGGAAACCGGATGCAACCAGCCTCATGCCGACCGTCGGCGCGGCCGTCGCGCCGCGCGCGGTTGCTCACTGGAGGGTTGCCCACATCGCCGGAACTGGAATCGGCCGATTTCCCGTGGGATCGGTTGTTTGGGATCGAGTTTCAACGCCCTCGCCCAGTGAGGCCCGCCTTGACACGATAGCACCCATGCCCCGCACACTGTAAAAGGGTTATACGGGAGGGCACATGAGTGACCGGACGCAGAAGTTGTTGCTGGTAGAAGATGAAGCGTTGATCGCGATGAATCAGAAACAACAGTTGGAGCGTCTTGGCTACTCCGTCGACCATGTGTTCACCGGTGAGGCGGCGGTGACCCACGCGCTCGACGTCGCCTCGCGGCCCGATCTCATCCTCATGGACATCGATTTGGGCACAGGTATCGACGGGACGCAGGCTGCCGAGCGGATTCGCAGGGAAGTGGATATTCCCGTGATCTTTCTGTCTTCCCATACCGAACCGGAGATCGTGGCAAAGACGGAGAAGATAACCTCCTACGGGTATGTGACGAAGAACTCCGGCATCACCGTCCTGGATACCTCCATCAAGATGGCCATGAGATTATTTGTGGCCAAGCAGCACATAGAAACCAGCGAGCAGGAGTACCGGCGCCTGTTCGAAACGATGACTACCGGCGTCGTGTACCAGAACCGTGACGGCATCATCACGGCGGCAAACCCCGCGGCGGAACGGATGCTGGGGCTCACGATCGCGGAAATGAACGGTATGACCTCAATGAATCCGAGATGGAAGATGATTGACGAGGAGGGCCGGCGTGTTCCGGGGGACGCGCATCCGTCGATGGTTGCGCTACGGACGGGAGCAACGGTTGGTCCCGTTGAGCGCGGCGTGTACCGGCCGGATCGCAACGATTACGTGTGGCTGCTCATTACGGCAACTCCACTCTTCAATCCGGGAGAAGACGAGCCATACCAATCGTACGCGACGCTTGAGGATATCACCGAACGAAAGGAGATCGAGCGTGCGCTGATCGACCAGGAAGAGTTCTTAGAGACGGTTCTGGAGACCACCGCCGATGGGTTCTGGGTGGTCATGATGGATGGGACGATCTCCATGGTGAACGAGGCGTATCGTAGGATGTCGGGCTATTCCCGGGAAGAGTTGGTCGGCATGCACGTCAATGACCTCGAGGTTCTCGAGGATATGCAGGAGACCTTCGAGCGGATCGAGCGCGTTATCAACAACGGGTGGGAGATCTTTGAGACGCAACATCGCCGCAAAGATGGAACGCTCCTGGACGTGGAGATTAGTATCTCCCGGGTTGATCGGGGTGACGAAATCTTCTTTGTGTCCTTTTGCCGTGATATTTCCACGCGCAAGCGGGGCGATCAGGAAATCCAGCATCAACTTGCTGAGAAAGAGGCCCTCTTGAAAGAGGTGCACCATCGGATAAAGAACAATCTGGCGCAGATCGAAGGTCTGCTGGTGATGCAGGCCAGTGATACCGACAGTGTCACCGCCGAGACCGCGCTCCACGAGGCTGCTTCCGGCGTGCGGAGTATTCGCGTGCTGTACGAGCGGCTGCTCATCGGTACGGGCTACCGGGACATATCCATGAGAGACTACATCACGAGCCTGATCGATTCGTTGAACGAGATCTTCAACGCCCACTCTCGCATCACCATCCACCAGCACCTGGCCGATTTTCACCTGAGGGCGCGAACCGCAGTTCCCGTGGGGATTATTCTCAACGAGTTACTTACCAACACCTTTAAGTATGCCTTTGATGACACGGGAACCGGCGACGTGTGGGTACATCTCGAGCAGCGGGAACAGCGGGTCACGCTAACCGTCAGAGATAACGGAATCGGTTTTGATGAGTGCTCTACCTGCAACACGTCGTCTGGATTCGGTCTCACCATTGTGAGAATGCTGGCGGAGCAGCTCGAGGGAACATTTACCGTAGAAACGGACTCCGGCACCACAAGCGTTGTGGCGTTTGACGTGTAGTTGTGGGGTACCGGGCGAAGGGGCAGTGCGTAAACCACCGGAGCAATTGAATGACGCTTCTCCACCGGTGTACGGTATTTGGCGGATAGTATGAACACACGGGTAGAACATAGTGCTATTACGATGATCCTTCTCGTGGCACTGCTGGCCGCAGGTGGGCCGGCTCGAGCGGCCGCCCAGGAATCGGAGTCCCCCTCCGAGACACTCCGGGTGGCCCTGTTCATTCCGACGACGGAAGGCAATACGTACTGGCCGGAGGTTGTTCGGGTGATGCGAGCAGCCGAAGCGGAATTGAACATCGCGCTCACCGTTCATGAGTTTGATGTAGGGGACCGATTTGCCAAGGCCGACGAGGGTGTTCGGATTCTACAGCGGGAGCCCGTTCCCGACGGAGCGATCTTTTCCGTCGCCTATGGTCAGGCGCAGCCCCTGATGGATGCGGCTGAGGAACAGGGTATTCCCTTCTTTTTGCATGGCCCGCTCTTTCCCGCAGAGTTGGACGCCCTCGGCGGAGGGCCTCGGCGCACATACGAGCAGTGGATCGGCTATTTTCATGAAGACGAGGAGGAGAAGGGATATCTTCTAGCCCGTGAGCTCATCAACGCAGCGATTGCAGCCAATCCACGACGCACGGATCACCCCATTCGACTCGTCGGAGTCAGTGGGGACCCTACCTGGTATGGGACCGTTTTGCGGGAAGCGGGGTTGCGCCGCGCTGTTGCCCGCGAGCCGCGGGCGCAACTATTACAAGTGGTTCCCACTCGATGGACCCAGCAGGAGGGCCGCGATATGACGGAGCGTCTCATGAATCGCTACCCCGACCTCACGGTGGTGTGGGCTGCGAGTGATCAGCTGGCATTAGGCGCATATGAGGCGTTGCGGTCCGCCGGTCGCCGACCGGGGATCGATACGTTTACCGGCGGATTAGATCGATCGCGGGTTGGACGGGAGGCCGTGCGCGCGGGCCATCTCACTGCCACCGTCGCCGCGCCCAACCGGATGTGGTCTCGCGTACTTCACTACCTTAGCAACTACCTCCGCGGCGAGGATTTTGCCGATAGCGCAGGAACGGAGATTCTCTTTGCCCCGGTAGTCGCTACCCCTGCAACCGTGGATTCCGTCTCGCGGCGGTGGTAGAGAATATGGGCCGCGGTACATCTCGTCTGGCGCTCCGGCACGTTCTTGCGGTTCTCGCGGTAACGGTGGCAATTTCCGGCGGCGAACTGATCTATGAGGCCCGATCCGAGTGGAATCGAGGCATGCGCGAACTCGAGGACGTCCTCAACATGGTAGAAGGGAGCTACGTGCCCTCGGTAGCGACCGGTGTCTTCTTCTTTGACGAGCGCCAATTGCGATTGCTCGCGGAAGGTATCACGTTGTTTCCCTACGTTGATTCCGTTACCGTGCTGGAGCGCCGAGCCGATGAAGAAGTAACGATCACATCCACGGGAGATGATTCCGAGCGCTCCCCAAACTTAGAGATTCACGAGTATCCCCTTACCTATGAATACGATGGAGCGCGCCGCACGGTTGGTACGCTCCGGGTGACAACCAATACGGAACACATTCACGCCAAAGTGGCACAACGCCTGCGGGTAAGTACCGCCGCCACCCTGATCATGATCCTTGGGTTCACGGTAGTAATTCTGTGGCTCGTACAGCGAATGGTATTTCGTCACCTGTGGACGATCACTCGATTTTTTGATGGCCTCGACCCGGAACACCCTGGACAGCGGGAGTTAGTGCTCTCCCGCCGCGCATTCCTGCGGCGGCAACCTGATGAATTGGATGAGATCACCGACGCCGTACACTCGATGTTGCGCCGGCAAGAACGGGTCTTACACGAGCGCTTCGCCCTCGTGCAAGAACTCTTTCACCGCACCGGCAATACCGTACAATCGGTGCAAGCGATTCTTAATCTGCAGAGCGCACGCCACGTGGATAACCTCCAACTCCAGACCACCTTACGGGCCGCCAACAACCGAATTCTGGCGATCGCCTTAGCGCACCAGAAGTTGTACCTTGGAGGAGACTTGTCACGGATCAGTATGCGCCCGTACCTGGGAGAATTGTCCCAGGAAGTGTTCCAGAGTTATTCGGGCGCGGAGAAAGACATAGAGCTCGAGACGGACATCGAAGACGTCTCGCTGCTGATTGATACCGCGATCCCGTGTGGCATGGTGGTGTGCGAGCTGCTCTCAAACAGTCTGGAACACGCGTTTCCAGAGGGTAATCGTATCAGCGGTACCGTGGAGCTCTCGCTCAGGCAGGAGAGCGAGAGCACCTATCGCCTCACCGCGCGTGACGACGGAGTGGGCGTACCGTCAGGCTTTGATGTGTATCGCGATGGAAAGACCGGTATCCAAGTAGTGCGCTCGATCGTTGAGTCTCAACTCAACGGCAGGGTGGAATGTGACGTTGAATCGGGGATGGAATGGACGATTGTCTTCTCCGATGCGATGTACCGGGAGAGGGTACAAAATGGATAACGACAACAAACGGGTGTGCCTGGTAGAAGACGAGGTAATTCTAGCGAAGAGCCTATCTCTGGACTTGGGGCATGCCGGATACACCGTAGTAAACACCGAGACCACCGGCGAAGGGGCCGTGTCATTTCTGCGAAGACACAACGTGGACATCGTCCTTATGGACATTGGATTGGCCGGCGATCTTGACGGAGTCTCCGCTGCCCAACAAATTCGCACCTTCAGTGCCGTTCCGATCGTGTTTATGACCGGCTACGCGAATCGAGCGAATGACCCGGCAGTTGCCGCAGTGCAGCCCCTCGGATTCCTGGCCAAGCCGATTTCGTTCAATCGACTCAGGAGAGTCCTGGAATCCCCGCCCCCCGCGAATCGCCTCGCCTAGGAGTTCAACAACTGCATGGACGATACCGAATCGATTCCCCACGAGGGTGAAGTGGTCAACAATTATGCGGCGATCCTTGAAGAGGTCGGCGCGTCAGTGAGCGTGGTCGGAACGCTCCCAATCGCCCGTGCAAATAGTTAAGTATGAGATAATGATAATAAGAATGTACAGTATAGGGGTATGTTCGGTTGTCGCCATATCCATTTACCCGCCATCCCGCGACGCTACATGTCGTCGGGGGGTGTATACGCTCGGCCCATGAGGAGG
>CAZNRF010000228.1:0-5964 GCA_964575075.1 uncultured Spirochaeta sp.
GTGCGCGTTCGGGGGCTCTTCTCTATCGGCCACGTAACCCTTCGCTCCGATGGAATCGGAGCCTGCGGATATCGAAGTCGTTTGGACGTCTCCAATAACCCACTCCGGCGACCGGATGCATCCAACCTTCGTTTTACCCGCTGTCGTCGTTCAACCTTCTGGTGCTCGATCACGCTGACCATAGTAGCAGTATCGACAAGAAAAATGGAGCATATTATAGTGGCGTGTGCGTATTCCTGTGGCCACGGTTACGCTTACCGTCTTGGTATTCGGATTAGTCCTGTTCGCCTCGGTTGGTCTGTATGGGGTAGAAGGGGGCAGTATGGAGCCGGCTATCGCCCCGGGCCAGATCGTGGTGGTGAATCGCCTGGCGTTCCGGATTCATGCCCCGCAAGCGGGAGACATGGTGGTTGCCCGGCATCCGCTCCACTCGAGTCGGATCGTGGTAAAGCGGCTGGTGGGCGGAACATCTGACGGGAGATACATCCTGCGCGGCGATAACCCCCGAGGGTCCTTGGACTCGCGACACTACGGCGCAGTATCACCGAGAGATATACTCGGGAGGGTAGTCTTCATTGGCCCAAAGCACCATCGATAAGCGCTCGCGACGACTCAACTTCGTAGGGGTGGTGGTCGTCATCGTCACGGCCCTGGTGGTGGCGCGGTACGCGATTATCATGATTCCCGGTTCCGAACGCTCCGCCACGGCGGCTTCATCTGAGATGGAACGCGGTCCGATTCTTGACCGCCGGGGCCGCGTCCTCGCGATCCAGACGCGCCTGGATACCGTCACCGCCTGGAAACCGGAAATAGAGAACATTGACGCTACCGCGGCAACCCTGTCAGATATTCTGGATACCTCCGTTGAAGATCTCGCTACACGATTAGCCACCAGTGACGGATTTCTCGTGATCGAGAGAACGATTACGCCCAGCCAGAGTGACCGCATTCGCAGCGAATTACAGACCGGCAATCTGCCGGGGATACGTCTCGAAGCCGATACCGGCCGGAGCTATCCGGAGCGGGAAGCCGCAGCACCTATCATCGGGTTTACCGGTGTCGATAACGTGGGCCTGTCCGGTATCGAGTACATGTTTTCCGGTGAGCTGATGCCCGATCCACAGACCAACACTACGATGGAGCAATCACTCGCGATGGGAAACCAGATCTTCTTGACCTTGGACCTGGCGATACAGAGCGCTGCTGATGAGCTGGCCCGCGATCTGCTCCAGGAACACCAGGCGGATTCGGTCATGATCGTCGTGGGAAACGTGCGAAACGGTCAGCTTCTTGCCGTGTCCAGCATTCCCTCGTTCGACCCCAACCATTTTCGTGAGTACACAACAGAAGAGCAGAGCAACCGATTTGTTTCGAGAATCTACGAGCCCGGCTCAGTGTTCAAGATCTTCTCGATTGCAAGCTTCCTCGAACTGGACGGAATCAACGAGAACGATCGGTTTGATACCTCCGGGGGCTATGTTGTGGACAACGGGGAGTTGGTGATCACCGATCTCGCCGACTACGGAATGGTAAATCCTGAAGAGATCATTAAGTTCTCAAGCAACGTTGGGGCTGCGTACGCTTCAGAGACGGTAGATCCCGGGTCGTTCTATACGATTCTCACCCGATTCGGGTTTGGGCGCCGCACCGGAATCGATCTGAACGGAGAGGAAAGCGGGCTTCTGTCGGTACCGGAGAATTGGTCTCGACGCAGTCTCCCCACGATCGCGATCGGTCAGGAGATTGGCGTGACCGCCGTGCAGATCTTTGCCGCCACCACGGCCCTGGCCAATGATGGCATGCTTCTCAGACCACAGATCGTTGACCAGATCGTGTCTCCCAGCGGTGAGGTACTTCGCCGTTTTCCACGAGAACCGGTGCGAGAAGTAGTCTCTCCGGAGACCGCCCGGCAAGTTCTTCGCTTCATGAATGCAGCTACCGAACCTGACAGCACCGCCCGGCGGATTCAGGTAGAGGGTATCTCCGTGGCAGCAAAAACGGGAACCGCCGAAGTGTATGATCCACAGATGAACACCTATTCGGATGCACAGTTCATTGCATCCACATTGGCGATGATGCCCGCGGATGATCCGGAGCTCGCGGTGTACGTGATGATCGATTTCCCCCGGGGCGAGAGCTTCTACGGCGGCCGCATCGCAGCTCCCGCAGTGGATGAGATGCTGGAATTTCTGGTCCCCTACTGGGATATTCCCCGGGACCCAGATACGGTGTCGACGCACCCGGGCCGAATCGTCGCCCCTTCTCCGGTACTTCCCCCGTTGGATGATCGCGTGCCGGACTTCACGGGATTGCCGGTTCGCACGCTGATGCCACTGCTTGGCCGGGACGACATTGAAGTAATCATCGAGGGCAGTGGGTGGGTGGTGACCCAAGACCCGGAGCCCGGTACTGCCGTGACTGACGGTATGACGATTCGGCTGGAGCTGGAATGAGCGACTCCCGGAACTCATATGGACACCTGGAGGAGGCCCTTCGAGCTCGACTGCAGGAAATCGCCGAGGTGGCACCGGCGCTGTCCGAGGATATTTACCGCATTCTCGTCGATGCGGGACCGGAGGGGGTTCAACCGACTATTGAACTGCTCCCGGCGCGGAATGGTCACCACAGCCTAAAAATCGAGGGGAGATGGATGCATAGCTCCTTCGATCCCCAACGGGAAGCCCTTCGCCGCGTTCAGACCCTCACGGTTCCTGAGGAATCCCAGGACGGTATCGTCGTACTGGGATTGGGGTTGGGATATCTGAACGAAGCGTTGCAGCGGGATGAGTGCTTCCGGGCGCTCGGCGGCACGATAATTTCCGTCGTGTTTCATCCGGAGATACTCAAACTAGCGGTACTCCACCGACCGCGGGAGTGGTGGAGCGCCTATGGCCCCAACCGGATCGTCCCGGCGTGGCTACCGGGGGCGCTGGTCCCGGTTCTGCAGCAGCATGAGATCCGTTCGTTCCAATGGCTGAAACTTACCGCCGCCGGCGACGTGTTTCCGGAGATGATGGCCGGCGCCACGACGCTTCTGGAGCACTATCGGGAGCGGACAGAGGTAAATCGCAACACCCTTCGTCGTTTTGGCCGTCTATGGGTGCGCAATACGATTCGCTCAATACGCCGGTTCGGAATCTATCAAGGAGTCGACCAGCTGGTGCACTGTGCTCCGGGGGTTCCGGTCATCGTCTGCGGTGCCGGTCCGACTCTGGACGACGTACTCCCTCAACTCCGGGATAGCCGGGATGACGCCCTGATTATCGCGGTGGATACCTCCGTAATCGCCCTTCAAAGTGCAGGGATCGAGCCGGATCTGGCGGTCATTTCCGATCCCCAGTACTGGAACACCCGCCACCTCGACCGAGTCACCCCCACAACGGCCGTACTGGTGGCGGAACCGGCAACGCATCCCCGCACGCTTCGGCTCTGGCCCGGTCGAGCGGTTATGTCGGCGTCACTGTTTCCGTTGGGGGCCTACATCGATTCCCGGACCAATCGTCACCTGAAGCTCGGATCGGGTGGCTCTGTGACGACCTCTGCCTGGGATTTGGCGCGCGTGATCGGGGCAACGTCGATAGCCATGGCAGGGACGGATCTGGGGTTCCCGCGCTATCGGACGCACTGCATGGGTTCGTTCTTTGAGGCCCGCCTCGCCAGGGTAGCCCATCGGCTCCAACCGGCGGAACACGGACTTTGGCGCTACCTCCACGGAGCTCGGGCGGTGATGACTCCCGCCGCCGGAGGCGGGACGATTCCCAGCGATTCGCGGATGAAGGTGTACCGCAGCTGGTTTTCCGAACGCCCCACCCAGTATCCGGAGGTCTCCACGGTACTCCTCTCTCCCGAGAGTAGCGCGATTCCAGGAATACCCTTTGCGAATCTGGATTCGTGGATCAAAACGCATGGTGATCCCTCCGCCGTTGCTGCTGCCCGAAGGGGCTTACAAGCCATCACGCCCGAAAATACCACCGATGCTACTCCAGTGCTTCGTGAACTGCTCAATAGTCTGCGGGATATGGAGCACATAGCAGCAGCTGGAGTGCAGGTCTGTCGCGATATCCGCCGCGATCAGGACAGACTCGACGATGCCGCGATCCTCCGACGCTTGGCGCCGCTGGACGAGATCGATCGCCGTCTGGGAGCACTCGACGATCGCGAGATCGTAGGGTTTGTTTCCGGCTCGGTTCTGGAGGAGATCTCCGCCGGCACCGCGCATACCGCACCGGAATTACTGAAGCAGGCGGAGACGTTGTACAACACCCTCCTTGATGCTGCGGTCTTTCATATCAATCTGCTCCAGCACTACAATTTCTCTTAATGAACCGCAGGTCGCCGCCGATAATCAAAATACAAGCGAATCATACGTGATTCCCAGAGGCGGTGTGCTGTTACGACGTCCAGGCACATCGCCTCTTTTTTGTCACGCTCGTATTCACGGTAATATTCACGTTCACCGTCCCAAGGGCAGGCCATCAAGTGCGATTCCCGCACCCCATTCATCCGCTCCCATGGACAGCCGCAACCGCCCTCCCGGCGCCGTAGATACCACCGTCTCATCCTGCACCGAGTCTACACCCAGGGCTACCGTCTGCCCGGCGATTCGAATCACCACAGCGGCACGAGCGGAGACAGGAGAGCCATCGGTACCTTGCTCTTCAGACGCGATATCTGCCCGTTCTCCATCCGGGTTCTCCAGATCGGAACGGCGAATCTCCGGCTCCACCAGGGGGACCAATTGCCGCTGGTAGCGAAGAAAACTCGATCCCGTGGTATCAGTCACGATGCGGGTCTCCGTGAGCTCCCCTGCCCACACTACCAGGGCGCTAGGAACGACGATGCGGATTTGATTGCGGAGTACCACCAGTCCCCGGTACACGCCCTGGAGCGCTGTTAGCTCTACGATGGCCGTAGCGCCACTGTGACCGCTACGGATGCGCAGAATCCCTCCGAGCCGATCTCGGACGATCCTCCGAGCCCGGTGCAGACCGCCGGATTTTGCAACGTGGGCATTCTCGTCATTAAATCCTGCCCCATCGTCAGTGATTCTCACGCTGAGCGCGGGTCCATCCTTCTGGATATAGCATGAAATCGAGCCGACCTCCGGCTTATCCTGGGCTCGCCGATCGACGGGAGATTCAATGCCATGAACGATACTGTTCGAGATCAACTCAAAGAGAACTTGTCTAAGCGGCTCTGCGATCTCCGCACCGATCGCGGCCCCGCGGCCGGAGACCATCAGGCGGATCTTTTTGCCCGCCGTTACGGCCATGTCCTCGAGAGATTTTTGCATCTCCGTCAGGACATCTCGCAGCTCCACGGTAAATGCTGATGCAATGCTGCGCCGGAGCTCACGCCAGAGCACCGGATCTACCCGTCGCGTTTCGGTAGGAGCCAAGACATCCATCAGAAGCCATATTCGTTCCATCGCAGCTGGGTCGATCTCAACCGAGATTGGCGACAGCCCGGCATACCAGCGGTCGGACGTTCCGCGCTGGACTGTAAGCGCATCCGCGTCAAGCGGCCGTACCGCTACCTCTTTCACGATCGATCGGTCACCGAAGTGCGCATCGACCGCCCGTTCCACATCGGGCGCAACAACCTCAACCGCCACCGCCGCAATGCGAGCGGTAGCATCCTGTCGCCGGTACGAAAGGATCTGGTAGGTGGACTCGAGGAACTCCTCTATCGGATCCAGCCAGTCAGGTTCTACTCGCAATACCATCAGAAAGGGCGTTTGTCCCGCTTGAACGCGCGAATTGAGGGAGCGCTCAGATTCCTCTGAGATTTTCTGGACGGCAGCGATTTCATCCTGCAAGTCCACTTCGAGAAAGGATTCATTCCGGGGAGTGTTCTCCCGCGCTTGGCTGGAGGTGGTCAGTTCACCGGCGGCGTCACGTAAGCGAAACACCAAAGGCAGCAGGGCCCCCGGTTCCAGTACTTCCGCATCACGAAGTTCTTCCA
>CAZNRF010000229.1:0-5938 GCA_964575075.1 uncultured Spirochaeta sp.
CCTCCCTGCTCGGCGCGCCGGCGGCCTCCTCCCCGGTGCCTGGGGCAACTTCATGCGGAACCGCCGCCGTTACCGGGGGCTTCTGGTGGCGCTCATTCTTATTGTCATGGCGCTCACGGCCGTCCTGGGGACGATGCTGGGCCTCCAGGGGGCGGTTCGGGAGAAGGCCGGCCGCTATTTCGCCGGAGATCTGGTGGTTCTGGGATACCAGGGTACCGGCAGCTCCCGCATCGATGATCCCGACGCGGTGGCCGCGGCGGTGGAGGCCCTCGCCGCCGGGGTAGACGCTCCTGGGCCGGGTGATGACGACCCCGCCGCGGCGGAGGCTGACACGCCAGAGCGCGGGCGCCACCGGCCGGTGGATCTGCGCACCTGGTCCCGGCGCAGCACCTTCTATGACATGGACGCGATCGAGCTCTTTTTCGCCGGGTACTACACGCGGCAGCGGCGCATGGTGGGGGTCGAGTGGGAGCTGGAACGGCCGGTGCTCGAGAACTTTGAGTACGCCGAGGGCGGTGTCCCGGAGGAGGGAGACGAGACGGCGATTCTCATTTCCACCGCCACCGCCCGCGCCTTGGGGATCGGCGTGGGGGACGATCTGTTGGTGTCGATCCGGAGCGACCGGGGCCGCACCAACACCGCCGACTTCATCGTCTCCGGGATCTACATCGAGTCCAGCTTCTTCGGCTACACCTCCTACGTGCATCGCACCGCCCTCAACCGCTTGCGGGAGGCGCCGGAGGATCGCGTCAACGAGATCGGGGTGTACCTGCGCGACGCCGCCGACGAGGAGCGCGCCGCCGCGGCGCTCACCGCCGCCCTCGCCGCGGAGGGTCTTCCCACCTTCGACGTGATGACCGACCGCGATGCCTACAGCGCCGAAGCGCGCCGCGGCCGCGACCAGCGCGAATACGGCGTGGTCACCCTGGGGGCGCAACTCAACGAGATCACCGAGCTCCTCGGAGCGATTACGATTATTGCCGGAGTGGTAATGGTGCTCTTTCTCGGAATCGTCACCGTGGGGGTCAGCAATACCTGGACGATGGTGGTCTGGGAGCGCACCCGCGAGATCGGCACCCTGCGCGCGCTGGGTATGCAGCGCACCGGCACGATTTCACTCTTTCTGCTGGAAGCGCTGTTTCTCGGCGTCACCGGTGTTATCCTTGGAAGCGGACTGGGCGTGGCGCTCTTGGCAGGAATCGCACGGTGGGTGAGTTTTGATCCCAACGCGTTTACCACGCTCTTTTTGACGCAGGGCCGCCTGGCGTGGGATCTTCCCTGGTGGGGTCTGGCAGGAATTGCCGGCCTCGCCGTGGGAGCCAGCCTGTTCGGTGCGCTCCGTGCGGCGGTCCGCGCCGGCCGGGTGCATCCGGTTGAAGCGCTCCGCCACGAGAAGTAAAGGAACAACGTATGAAGAACAATCGAAATATTGGCGAGATGCCGTGGATCACCGCAGTGCGGGCTCAGCCCCTCGCCGCACTGGCCGTGGCCGTGGCGCTCCTGGCCGCCGCGCCCCTCGCGGTTCAGGCGCAGGAACTTTCCACCGAGGAAAGCCGCCGAATCCTGGAGCGCGTCGATGCGCTTGTCACCTACCCGGAAGATGACTTTTCCGCGGAATACACCGTCACCGAAGTTCGCCCCGGGGAAAGCACCAGCCGCACCAAGTTTGCGCTCTTCCGCCGGGACCGCGCCGACAGCTACACGATTCTCATTCAGGAGCCGGCGCAGGATCGCGGAAAGGGCTACCTCCGCATCGATGACAATCTCTGGCTCTACGATCCGGTTGCACGGCGCTTCACGGTGGTGAGCGCCTCGGATCGATTTGAGAATACCGGCGCCCGCAATAGTGACTTCAACCAGTCCACCCTGGCGGAGGATTACCGCATCGTTGATCACACCACCGAACAGCTCGGCGCTTACGAGACCGACGTCTACGACATGGAAGCCACCCACGACGACGTCACCTTTCCATTCATGCGCATCTGGATCGACGAGAACGATCTGGTCCGCAAGTTTGAGGACTACAGCCTCTCCCGGCGCCACATGCGCACCACCGCCGTGCCCAACTACCGCCGCCTGGGAGACCAGTACGTGCCGGTGCGGATCGTCATCCAGGACGAACTTCGCGGCCGGGAGGTGGACGGCGAATTTCGCAACCAGCGCACCATGATCGAGGTAGAGAAGCCGAGCCTCCAGGAGGTGCCCAACATGGTTTTCACCCGCACCTTTCTCGAGCGGGCGGGGGATTGAGCGTGCGTTCGCTGGTTGCCCTGCTACTCACCGCCGCGCTCTTGTTGTTGCCCGGATTGCTCGCGCCGCCGCCGGTGGCCGCCCAGGATATGGATGATTTTTTCAATGATCCCGATGAGGTGAGCGGCGGTGAAGACGCCGACGACACCGACGCCGACCAGGAGGGCGCGGATTCCGACGATACTGACGACGATGCCGAAGACGAGGAAGATCCCACAGACTCGGCCCCGGTGGTCGACGCGGTGGATATCGGCGCCCTCACCACCTCGCCCACCCGCGTTCGGGGCAGCGTCTCCGCCGACGCCGGGGTGAGTCTCGGCTACAACGAGTGGCCCGGCAGCGACGCCGCGGAGGACCGCACCACTCGGGATTTGCTGGAGGTGAGCGCCGGCTACGCGATGTCCACCTCCATGACGGTGGACAGCCGCCCCCAACCGTACCTGCGCTTCTATACCAAGCTGTCCACCAGCCTCAACTCCTCCAACCTCCGGTTCGGAAGTCCCTCGGTGGGTGATCTCTTCGTGGACTATACCCTCAACGACAACATCTTCTTCCGGGCGGGAAAGTTCGGCATGGGCTGGGGACGGGCGCGCATCTTTGACAGCCCCGCAGACCTGGTCTCCCGGGTGAGCCAGGGGGCCGGTATCCGCGCCTCCATCCCCGCCGGCCGCGGTAGCGTCACCACGGTACTATACACGCGTCCGCAGTGGATCGGTGACGGCGAGGGAGAGTACGAGCAGGGCGATCCGCGCAGTTTCGGCGGCGCCGCGCAGTGGGAGCAGTCCTTCGGGGCGGTCTCCACGGAGCTCTCCGGCCACTACCAGTTGGAGGAGGGTCCACAATCCGCTGCAACGGTGACCCTTGGTATGGGCGAGTTTACCCTCGCCGCGGAAGGTCGCTACGATATCGACCCCGATAATCCGGACCTGCCCGGCACCGAGGGCAATCCGGCTACCGCGATCGGCAACTTCTTCTGGGAGAACTCCTCCCGCACGTGGTCGTTGTGGGGTGAGTACAGCTATGACGCGGCCCGCGCCGATGAGAGCGCCGGGGATGATGGGGTTCGCCGGGACGGAAGGCACCTGGCGGGTCTCGCCATGAAAGCACCATCCCTGGGAAGCGGCGGCTGGCGGCCGCAGCTGAGCTGGCGCCACGCGGTGGGCGATACCTCCGGTCAGATTATCGCCGGCACCTCCGGCACCGTTGCCCCGGGGATGGAGCTCTCCGTCGGCATGCCGGTGTTCTATGGCCGCCCCGGTACATACTATCGCGGCATCGCCGAGACGCGGATCGTTCCCGATGACGGTTCCGGTGATGACGAAGACCAGGTGCTCCGCATCTCCGGGTCCAACGTCGTCTCGGCGAGTTTCGGCCTGAGCCTCTCGTTTTCCTTTTAGGGCGAGTGTGGCACAATAGAAGAGATGATGACCCCAGACCACGATCAGAGCACCACTGCTCCGGTGGATAACAGCCAGGTGGGTGACATGCCGGCAGGTGACGTCCCGGTGGGTGATATCCCAGCGGTGCGCCTCACCGATGTCCACAAGACCTATGCCCTCGGTAATACCGAGGTGCACGCCGTCACCGGCGTCGATATTACGATCCGCGAGGGAGACTTCGCCTCGATCGCAGGGCCCTCCGGCAGTGGCAAATCTACCATTCTCAATCTCATCGGCTGCATCGA
This sequence comes from uncultured Spirochaeta sp., assembly GCA_964575075.1. Classification (GTDB taxonomy): domain Bacteria; phylum Spirochaetota; class Spirochaetia; order DSM-27196; family Alkalispirochaetaceae; genus Alkalispirochaeta. The sequence continues at coordinate 3,935 of CAZNRF010000229.1, forward strand.
TGTCCCGACTCGAGGGTCGGTGGAGGTGGTGGGCGAGAGTACCAGCGATCTCACCGACCGGGCGATCACGCGCCTGCGCCATCGGGCGATCGGATTTATCTTTCAGTCCTTCAATCTGATGCCGGTGCTCAACGTCTTTGAGAACGTGGAGTTTCCGCTGCTCATCGGCGGCAACGCTCCCCCCAAGGCGGAACGCCGGGAGTACGTGGAGTTTCTCATCGAGGAGGTTGGGCTCACCGACTGGCGCCGTCACCGCCCGAGTGAGCTCTCCGGTGGCCAACGGCAGCGGGTGGCAATCGCCCGGGCGCTGGTGACGCGACCGCGGATCGTCCTCGCCGACGAGCCCACCGCTAACCTTGATAGTGCCACCGGAGAGGCGATTATCGAGCTTATGAAGAAGATCAACCACGAGCTTGCCACGACGTTCATCTTCTCCACCCATGATCCCTCCATTGTAGATATTGCCGACCACATCATCCGTCTCCACGATGGGCACGTCACCGCCGAGGAGCGACGGTAGTTGTGGAACGCCCCGACTCCGTCCGGGTGTTTGGTGGTCTCCTGCCCCGGATTTTCGACTATGCCGACCGTACCGATGCCGCGGAGGAGTCGTTTCAGCGCTACTTTGAGCTGGAGGCGGAGTGGGAGGAGTATCCCGCGGGCTGGGAGGGCAACGTCCTTGGCATGCTCGCCGGTGCCGCCGTCTGCGGCACGCAAGCCCGGGTTGAACGCTTTCTCGCTGAGAAGGGGCGGGCCCTCGATGCAGAGGAGCTGGCTCTGGCGGAGGAGTGGCGCCGCGTTCCGTGGACCTACGTGGCACTCGGTGAGGCTGAACCGCTGGACCCGGCGCGCCCGGATTTCGTCTCGGCGGTTCCCGTGGGAGACCCTCCGCAGGGCTGGCCGGAAGATTCGGGCTGGGAGCGCCTCACCATCTACTCACCTACCCTGAGTGAGAGAGTGGAGCAGGGCCGCACCACTGCCATCGCGCTGCTGTGGTATGACGGGGAGTTGTTCCATACGTACGGTGTCATTCTGAGCTTCAAGAATTTCGGCGTGGAGGACCTGCTCTTTTTTGCCGATGTGGTGCGGGGCGAGCGAGAGGCCGGCCAGCGCCGGGGAGTGGTTCCGCTCTTGGGAGTGGTGGGCCGGACCACGGCGGTAAGCACGCTCATCCGCCGGGATCCGCTCTCGTTTCTGCAGCTCTTTTCGTATCAACACGCCCCTCCGCCGCGGGGAGCAGGGGAGTTGTGGATGCGCCTCGCCTCGGTGGCACCGTGGCCCAATGATCTTCCGCTCACAGAGAGCGAATTTTGGTGGACAGTGCTCTCCGACCGAGGATATCCGCCGCACGTGGCGGATATGTACCCCGACGCCGGCGCGATCATTCTTGGCACCGGATCCTTTATGGAAGAGCCCCGAATTTATCTGTCTACCGCCGGCGATCCTCACGTTCTGCTGGCGGCAGTGACAGAGGACGCCTACCAGCGTGGGGTGGAGGCGCTCGCCGACCTTGTGGACGTACCGGAAGAGCCCCAGTGTCGCACCTCAATCATCATGTACCGCGCAGCCCTGGAGATCCTCGACTTCGAAGACGAGGTGGAAGTGTTTGACGGGCTCTTCGAGGACATATTACTCGCCTCCAAGGACCCGCCGGAGTAACCGGGGCTGTATCCACAATCGTGTTGCAACAACATTGTGGATACGGCCCTACTTACCACCCCCCGGAGGCGCCGCCGCCGCCGAAACCGCCGCCACCGCCGGAGAATCCTCCACCGCCGAAGCCCCCGCCTCCGAGGCCGCTGCCGCCGAAACCGCCACCGCCACTAAAGGGACCGCGATGGCGCCGGGTTGCGCTGTTGAGTACCGATCCCCAGAAGAGCGCCCGCCACAGTCCTCCGCCGCGTCGGCCTCGGCGACCAAACGAGCCCAACAGGAAGATAATCGCAAACGCTCCCAGGTTGATCGGAATGCCGCGGCTGCTCCTTCGTGACGAGCTTCGGGGTG
>CAZNRF010000230.1:0-5908 GCA_964575075.1 uncultured Spirochaeta sp.
GGCTGGAGTCGGGGAGAGCGTCCGGAGTGGCCGGCGAGGCATAGCGCTCCAGTGTTGTTGCAAGGACCGTCTCGGAGGAAGCGCTGCGCACTTCTTGGAGGGCATGTTCAAACTCCGTCTCATCCAGGAATCCCCGGGCGTACTGTTGTGACAGCGTATCCAAAGCGCGTTGGCGGCGATGCTCGAGCGGATTCACCAGGTGGCCCTCTCTTCCGAACAAGTTATCCGTCATGGTACCATGCACCGATGGAGTTGATCGAGCTTTTGCGGCGGGTGCACCCATTTCGTTTTCTCCGGGGAACACAGCGTGATTCCCTGATTTCGAAATTTCGGGCTCACCAGTTCGCGGCAGGAGAAACGGTCTTTCGCCGAAACGATCTGGACCAGTCAGTCTACCTGATCGAATCGGGAGCGGTTGAGGTGTTTGATCCCAGTCGCGATGAAGATGATCTGGTCACCGTAATTCAGGAGTTCCATTTCTTTGGAGAGTGGGAGGCGATCTTTCAAGAGCCGCGCATGTTTGGCGTGCGCGCCCGCCGTGATTGTCGGTGCTACTCAATATCCGGGGAGCAGTTTCGCAGCGCACTGCAGTCATCGCCGGGATTCGCCCAAGGGTTCGGTACGATTCTCCGAGAAAATCAAGGCATCTTTGCGGCGTTTGATCGATTCAAGGTGGATCTGCTCCAGAGTGCCGGCCGCGGGCATATCAGTATTGAAGCGCTCCTGCCGATGTACCGAGCGTTGCAGCCGGCACTTCACCGTGGTGTCGGCGAAGTTTCCCGTATCGATACGGCGGCACTCCACTATGCCGTTCGCCGCCTCCCGGAGAACGTCACCAGAACGTTCGCGTTCCTGCTGGTGGATGAGCTGCCGACGGCGCTCTCAGAGTCGGAGCACATCTTCCCCCCCGTTCGTACCGCCGCGCGGCGCCGGGATATCTGGGAGGTGCTGCCGGGAAAAGACCTGGTTCTCCTACGGACGGGCAACTCGGACCTGATCGATCTGGTGACGAGTCTCTGCCTGTACGCGGTGGAAGCGCGGAAAATTCGCGAGCGAGTCATTCGGGACGAGAGTCTCCCGAGAATCCACGCGTTCCTGACGGAGCCGGCCTCTGATGCCGGCGCAGGCGGTGTTGAGGCTGCCGGCGCAGACGCTGGGGCTGGTGCTGGTGCTGGTGCTGGTGCTGCTGGTGCTGCTGGTGCTGCTGTTGCTGCCGGCGCAGACGGCGGTAGCTCGGCGGCTGAGCGGGGTCGAGCGTTTCTGAACAGCCTCGCCTTCAGTTCCCGGGAGGTGGATGCCCTGGTACAGATCTGGCCGGACAATCCGGTGCAACGGATCTCCGAGATCACACGGCACCGGGAGATGTTCAACATCGATGTGCGCCGGCAGCAGCGAAACTATCACGCCCGGCGGGGAGAGCTATGGACGTCGGAGGTGGCTCGGGTTACCGCGGAGCTACTCGGCGTAGATCCCATCGAACTGAACCCGGAACGGGGCATTCACATTATCAGCAGTAATACCCACTCCGTGAGCAACTGTCTGAACCCGTGGTATCGCGATCACGCCCAGGAGATACTGGCATGGGCGAAGAAAGCCCAGATCCCCGCGGCACAGGATAGTTGGGGCCAGGAGCATGATCTGGTGTACGCCGTGGCTCGGGAGTTTTTTGCTGCTCATCCGGAGGCAGCGGAGGACGCCCGTAGGGTTGCCGCGGGAGCCGGTCACCACGCCCTCTCCCAGACGGTCAGTACCGGTATTCAGGTACAGTTGATCGATCTGGCACGGCTGGTTGATACTGCAGTGGATCCCGGCGTCACGCGGCTTCCCACCGGCAGTACCGCCGCGGATGATATGATCGTAAATATCGATTATGCCTTTGGTGAACAGGCGGAGTACGTGATCCGCAGCTTGCTCACGCTGTACGGCGAGAATATTCGCAGCGTTAATTTTCTGGGGAAGGCTGGGGCCCTGGTGGGCAATCGGGGTGATATCCTTGCGCCCACCGCGTTTATCGAGCAGCACAGCGATCTTTTTCAGCCACTTCCCGCCCAGAAGGTCCCCGGCGGAGTCTCCGTGCACCATGGTCCGATGCTTACGGTGGATGGAACGTTGCTTCAGAATCGACAGATGCTTAACTTCTACCGGCAGATCTGGAACGTCATCGGTATTGAAATGGAAGGTACCCATTACTATCGTGAGATCCTGGAGTCGAGGCAATTGGGGGTCATTCGCCGGGAGGTACAGTTCCGCTTTCTCTACTACGTGTCGGATCTTCCCCTTGAAACAAGTGCTACCCTGGCAGCGCCGCTGCGCGCATCCGAGGGAGTACCGCCGCTGTACTCGATTACGCGGTATATACTGAATCAGATTATTGCAGGAGATCGTGTATGAGCAGCCCTCGGCGCCTGGTCTTTACGAATCGCAAAGGCGGGGTCGGCAAGACCACTACCAGTGTGAACATTGCGGCGGCCCTGGCGCATATGGGGTACTCGGTGCTGCTGGTGGACACCGATCCACAAGCGCACGCCACGATGTCATTGGGAATCTCTCAGTCTCAACTCACTGGAGATGTCAGTGATGTGGCGCAAGGGCGCATGCACGTTTCCGACGTCATTCAGAGCTCGTACGTTCCTCGCTTGCAGGTGCTTCCGTCATCACGGCGGCTCAGCGATTTCGAGCGGCGCTACGCCAATAGTCTGGAGGCCCGGTTCTGGATAAAGAAGCAGCTCGAGCCGGAGATTCAGCGTCATGATTTCACCGTGTTCGATACGCCTCCCACCACGCAGCTCCTGACGCTCGGCTCCCTGATTGCCGGGGCGGAGGCGTTTGTGCCGATGCAGGCCCACTTCCTGGCGATGGAGGGCATGATTGAGATCATCGAGCTGGTGGAGCAAACCCGCCGGCACTACAATCCGGACCTGACTGTCCGGGGAATCATTCCTACCTTTTATGACAGTGGCGCCGCCTTCTCGCAGCAGATGATGGAAGAATTACGGCGCCGTCTTGGTGAAGAGGTGGTGCTGCACCCGGTGCGCCAGAATCGAGCTCTCGCGGAGGCTCCCGGTAACGGGCACACGATCTTCCAGCACAATCTCCGCAGCGAGGGTGCGCTGGACTACTACAAAGTGGCGATGCAGATTCGCAACATGGGAGCGCCGGCTACTGAGCGCCCGGCCGAAGGTTGAGCACTGCTCCTTCCACTTCCCCCCGTTCCTCGTACATGGGGCTGCCATTGAGATGCACCGGTATCGGGGATCCTGGATTTTCTGCGTCCGGTCCGGCTAGGATGACCGCCGCATAATCCTCCACGGGATCGCCGTCTTTGGTTACAAGAGAGAAGGGGAGCTCTTCAGCTGGAATCGGCGTGCCTTCCGGGGTCAGAACCTGAAAGGTCTCCTCGTCGTAACGCATACGTTGAAGCGATTCTTCGCTGAACCCGAGGAGACTTCGGGCGCGCTGGTTGGCGTACCCGATCATTCCTCGGTGATCAATCATGAGGATCGCTGAGGGATTACTGTCGAGAACCCGCATCAGCAGTTCATGTTCCCGCAACAACGCATCCTCCGCCACCTTGCGCTCGGTAATGTCTACCAGGGAGAGGACGATGCCCTTTTGCGAAAACTCCTCCTGGTCACTACGGTACGGCTGAATCTTGACCAGAAACCACTGTCCTTGTTTGTTCTGCACTTCGAGCTGGCTCGCACTGCCCGATTCCTGCACCTGGGTGATGTCGTTCAGGAGGGAATCGTAGTTGAGATTATGAGAGAGATCGGCGAAAGGGCGCCCCACATCAGTGTTGATAATGCTGATCTGTTGGGTCACGGGAGGGGTGAATTTGCGGATCGTCAGGTTGCCATCGAGAAATACCGTCCCGACGGCACTGCCGGACAGCAGATTGTTGGTATCGTCGTTCAGTTCCGAGAGTTCGTCGATTTTCTTCTGGTACTCCGAATTTACGGTAATCAGCTCTTCGTTGACCGACTGGAGCTCCTCGTTCGTGCTCTGCAGTTCCTCATTCGACGAGAGGAGCTCTTCATTGGTGGCTTGCAGCTCCTCATTGGAGGTTTCCAGTTCCTCAATGGTGGCCTGAAGATTCTCTCGGGAGATTTGCAGGTCACTTTCCAGATCGGCGATCCGGCGCCGGACGCTCTCCTCAACATTGAATCTCTGAATCTGAACGTCCCCGTCCCGGGAGGGGTGGTCCGTAGAGGCGAAGACAACCGCAAAGAATCGGGCGTTGAAGGCGCTTCGTAACGGACGGACCGCCAGGCGTACCACGGTCTCCTCATTGTCACGCGGGCCCGGAACAGCGATGTCGTCATACGCCACCGCCTCATTGTTCCGGATGGCAGACTGCAGCGCGGCTCCTAAAGGGATGTGTATCGATTCTCGCGCCATCTTCATAATATCCAAGTCCATCTTGCCCACGGGAATCTGAAGGAACGTAGACAGATCACCGAAGGTGTGCGTTACGTGCCGGTCTTCATCTACAACTGCAGTAGGCGGCAGATAATGCTCGAGAAGTGCTTCGTACATCGGCTCCGAGTTGCGGGAAGTCGTGCCGTGGCTGTGTCCGGCTGCGGCGGCCTGCGTGACTTGTGCCGATTGTGCAAGTTGAGCGGCTTCGGTGCGATTGGAGCCTCCTATCCGCTCCATCCATCCCTCAGGGGTATCCGGTGCAGACTCAATCCGAGGGACCGATCCATTTCCTTTATAGGCAAAGAGCTTCCACTTGGTGTCGATCGTGCGGAAATACTGGGTAAAGTCCCCTATAGTCTCACTCGATCCCAGAAAGAGGTGTCCGGTTTCCTTCAGGGAGAACTGAAAATTTGTGAGCACCTGCTTTTGCAGGACCGGCTGCAAATAGATCAGCAGATTCCGGCAGCTGATCAAGCCTACTCGCCGAAAAGGCGGGTCCTTAAAGATATTGTGGTAGGCAAAAACAACCTTTTCACGAATCGACGGTACGATCTGGTAGCTTTCTCCTTTTCGAGTGAAGTACCGGGTGATGCGATCCTTCGGAATGTCGGCGGCAATGCTCTCCGGATACGTTCCATACGAGGCATACTCGATCGCATCCTTATCTATATCCGTGGCGAACACCTTGATCTCATTATGAAGCATGTGCGCTTCGGCATACTCCGTAAGCAGGATCGCGATACTGTACGCTTCCTCGCCGGTTGAGCAGCCGGCAACCCATACGCGGATCTGTTCACGCGGTTCCGTGTTGCGAAACAGGGCGGGCACAATCTGCTCCTCAAGCAGTTGGAAGGCGGAGGGATCGCGGAAAAACCGGGTAACCCCGATCAGAATCTCCTTAAACAGGGTGGTGACCTCATTGGGGTTCTCTTCCAGCAACGTGATATAGCGTTGCACATCCTGGATCTGATTGATTCCCATTCGGCGCTCGAGCCGCCGGATTATGGTGTTTTCCTTGTAGAACGAGAGGTCTACACCGGTTTTACGCTTTATGAGCATAAAGATCTTGGTGATCGCATCCGTGGACCCGGACGTGCTCGGTGCATCTTTGTCGACAAGGCGGACGGGCCCAGTCATGAAGCTGTGTAACTCCCCGGGGATATTTTTGGCGGGAAGCACGAAATCGGCGATTCCTGTGGCGATTGCGCTGCGAGGCATGCCGTTGAATTTGGCATCATCCTCGTCCTGAACGATTACGAGGCCTCCCGCCTCCTTAATGGCGCGGATACCCCGGGTTCCGTCACTGCCGGTGCCGGAAAGCACCACTCCCACGGCGGTTTCTCCGGCGTCTTCCGCCAAGGATTGCATGAAAATGTCGATCGGGAGGTTCAGACCATGTTCCTGCTCGGTCAGGAACAGCGTGCCCTGGTAGATCGTCAGGTTCTTCTTCCGCGGGATAGGGTGGATAACGCCGGGTTGAACCTTCCTG
>CAZNRF010000231.1:0-5894 GCA_964575075.1 uncultured Spirochaeta sp.
CGTCCAGGGTTCCGCCGGTCCGCCACCGGTTATCGAAGTCCGAAGAGAGGGCGTCGTTTTCGGAAACCGAATGGACCAACCATTCAGACATGAGCTTGCGGGCCTGAGTCGTGATAACGGTCGAGTCTGCTCGATCCCTGGGTGTCACTACCGTATTCCGATACTCCGCCGGCTGCATAGCGAACAACTCAGGGCTCGTTATACACACGATCTTCACGTTGGGTCCCTGTTTCGCAATTTCCGGAAGAATCTCGACCACGCTGCGCATGGCACTCGTACCTTCCACGAACAGAGTCCCTTCGGGTTCAGCGGACCCGTCGTAGTCCCGGACCACATATGCACCCTTTGCCGCATCGAAGTGAGAGGGCATCCCCAGCGCCCGTCGGTCCGGAATCTCGATAGCCGGGCGAGTCAAATGCAACGCAACCAGGGGGACGTCGGTAGCAAGTGCGGCACCAAGCAGCACCGGAACCTCGTTGTATTCCCACGGATACAAGTTGATTATTTTGCCCTTGGGGAATAACTGCGTCACTCCGGGAGCGAAAATGCCGAAGTGCGTCCGGGAATCGTCTGCCGTCTCGGGCCCTGAATGGCCCGCTACCCACAGAAACTTTCCTGTCTTCGGCTGCGTATCCTGAGACATCTGACTGAATAGGCGGAGCGGCCCGTATTTCAAATACGAGAACGAGCCGTACGTGGACGCGGCGGTCCAAAATCCGTCAAATGACTCGGTAGGGGTCGGCGCGAAGTTCAGGGTGGCGGCGGCGGATAGCATCCCGGCGTTGCTGAATTCGGTGATTGCCGTCGGCAAGAGAACCCCGTCTTCCGTGCCCTTGCGTTCGTACCACCCGTACCCCGGTGTCTCTCCATAACCTTCGGCAAAACCCTTAATGTTCGTGGAAGCCGCCAAATCCGCGGACGCAGCCAGGAATACGGGTCGTCCGTAGTTCTTCTTGGCATAGCTATTGATCCAAGCACCCCAATTGGCGAGGGCTGCACGGTTAGCGACCTTGTCTCCCGGCTTCTTGTACAAATCTGCCGGATAATTGCGATAGTCGAAGAGGGCTTCGTCGGTGAACGGGTTACCGTTGCGCCCCAGTTTGAACCCCGAAACCTGGTCGGGAACGCTCTCGCCAATCTCCACAAGAGTGTCCGCAAGATAGTCAATCAACTCCTGATCAGCGTGCAAAACGTCAATGACGGCTTTCAGATTGGAGCGGAATTCCGCGGACAGTGACTCTGCATCAGTCGGAGCCGGTCCGTCCACATTCGTGAAGTGAGCACCGTACTTGGCTGCGAAATCCTTTTTCAGCGTCCAAAACTCGTCGGAGTTCATCTTGTGGGGGGCACCGTGGGATGCGTTGTCGTACTTGAGGTAATCACGCCCTTTCCGGGTCTTGAAGTACGCCACGCTGGGTTGGCGGTTCGAACCGCTCTCACGTACCAACGACCACACAGTGTCCGCAACGGACTGCCATTCGCTGCCGGAGGAGGTCCCAACAACCCGCCAGCCGTGGGAGGAGAACCAGTCTTCAGGCGTACCGTGGACGATGTTGCTGAAAGCATGATCGTCTATCCCGTAGTCGTTCCAGTCAATCAGGAAGTACAGATTATCGAGAGCTAGCCCCCAGGCAGTGTTCAGCGTCTCGTGGGTAGCTCCGGGCGTGAGCCCACCTTCCCCTTCAATACTGAAGACCTTCACGTTGCCCGCACCGGCGCGTTTCAAAGCCAACGCAAGCCCGGCAGCCGCCGGTGTTCCATGCCCGGAGGGCCCGGTGTTGGCCTTGAGGAGGAGCGTTTTTCCTTCCGACTCCGCGTGTCCCGATAGACCGCCGCGTCTTCGAAACAGAAGAAGGTCTTCCCAATAAAGAGCCCGTTCCTCTTCGTTTGGGATCTTGTAGCGTTGGTCCCCGGTTTGTTGGTGCTTCGAGCGCAGCGCCTCGTTCAACACGGCCAAGGTAGAATACACAAGTGGTATCGTGTGCCCCGCCCCGAGGACCAATTTGTCGGCGAAACGCTTTTCGGGGTTGCGGATATCATATCGCATGGCCCCGCTGAGCATGAGCGTCACCAGCATGTGCACCTTGGAACGCGAGCCACCGGGATGACCGCTCTGGCGATAGTTGAGAATAATGTCGATCAGCTGATCGATGAGATCCTTCGTCTTCTCCCAATGTCGCAACTCGGTTTTCAACTCATTAGCGGATTTCGTTGGCCGATGCTTAGTAGCCATTGGACCCTCCTCGTTACCACCTGCTTCAGACGCACCGGCGCCGGCACAGGCGCATCTACACGCTACAGCGCCGACAACCTGTATAACGCTACTTCACTTGTCGCTTGGTTCGTAGCGAAAATCCTATCGACATCGGAGCCCGGAATCACGGCGATGTTTGCAGCACCCACCGATTCCTCGATGACCTGTCTCTGTAATCGAAGAGGCTTCGTACTTTCCACTGTGTATAGGTCCAGATCCTTCGATCCCGAACGGTTCCCCACAATTATCGCACTTCTTCCGCGAAGCGTCCCGACCCACAGACCGTGTCCAAAGGACACCGGCAATTCCAGGGTTTGTTCCCACGTCTGCCCATTCCGACGGTACACCTTCAGGTTACTGCCGTGGAACGGTTCGATGGTGACGAGCTCTTCTTCTCCGTCGCCATCGAGGTCGTGCAGGTAGACCTCACTAATATTGTGCTCCAGCACGCGCTGCCAATCCCAGTGTTCACTTTGATCATCAAGGTCGGTCACGTACAAGCCTTCTTCGCCGGTAATCATCAGGATTCTCTTCTTGCCCAGCGACGAAACCAAAAGACCGTGGTTCTTATGTAAACCCGGAAGTACCGTGGTCGTCTCAAGGGGATACTCCAGTTGTCCACTCATCTCCGCCGCGTAGACGGTTCCCGGTCTGGACCAGTCATCCGGTGAGTCTTTCGTCTCGGCCAACGAGGCGGCAATGAGATACTGTCGCCCGCCTTTCTTTACGACCTCCAGACGGTGAGCGAACGGCAGATCCATCACCCGTTCGTGACTCCAATTACCTTCTCCGATGCGGCCGTCCAGTACATACACACCGGCATCGTGAAACTTGTATCCGGGGAAACACTGCATAATGGCCAGTACTTGATTGGGCACATCCGGACGCTGTATCAACGACATGCATCCACCCGGCCCGGGCATTATTTCAACCGCCTTCCAATCCGGAGGAGAAAAGGTCACCAACGGCCCGTGGTCCTCCGTTGCCGCTATCACATGCTCTTCTCCCGAAATGCGGGCCGTCGTCACCGCATACGGCATCGACATCGATACAAGACTTTGCTTTTCAACTGTCATTCTTCTGCCTCCCTGCCGGTTTTCCCCGCGGCAACATCAATGTCCAATAGACGTTCCCACATCTGCACCATAGACGGTTGCGCCAAATTCGTATTGCCGAACGCTTTCGCGGTCGTAAAAACCTCATCGACAATCGCAGTCACCGGCACCGGTAACTCGTACTCTCGTGCAAGATTTCGAGCGTATCCAAGGTCCTTGGAAAGGATACCGACGGAGCCGCCCGGCTTAAAGTCCTTGTTAATGATCGCCGGTGCGCTCACGTCCAGCACTTTGGACGCTGCCCATCCGCCCTTAATCGCGTCATACAACACTCCTGCCGGAATGCCGGCGCGCGCCCCGAGGGCAAAGCCTTCAGCGACAGCAGCGAACTCCGCTCCCACCAGCATGTTGTTTACCAGCTTGGCCACGCCACCGGTGCCGACCGCGCCCACGTGAACGACACTGCTCCCCACGGTTTCCATCAGCGGACGAGCCTTTTCAAAGGTCTCCTTCGTTCCGCCCACCATTATTGACAACGTGGCTTCCTTCGCTCCTTGTGCCCCACCGCTGACCGGAGCATCCATGAAGTCTATGCCGCCCGTCTTGAGCTCCGACTCGATCCTACGAGAGAGTGTCGGAGAGGTAGTACTGAAATCGAGAATCATAGTTCCCCGAGCCATTACGGCACGTAACCCCTCGGGACCGAGCACAACTTCTTCAACAGCCTCACTCTTGGGAAGGGACAGACACACAATGGAACACGAGCGTCCTACCTCTTGTACCGAGTCTGCCCGCGTGACCGCCTCCAACTCCTTCGCTCGCTCCGTAGAAACGTCGAATACCGTGACGTTGTATACGCGTGCGAGGTTTGCCGCCATCGGTCCGCCCATGACCCCTAGGCCGATAAACCCGACATTTTCCGCCATCACTTCCTCCAGAAGATCAATCTAGTTGTGGTACGCATCCACCACGCTGTTTATCGCCATGCCCGCTTTGCCATTGCACTCAAGCCTTCCGTTATTTCCTCGTCGCTGATGAGTGCGGCCGCTTCGAGCTTCATAGACACCGATGTCGGTACATCCAATGAAGACAGGCAGCCGACCGGCGCGTCCAGGAGGTCGAAAAACCGAGTAGTGATTTGTTCCGCGATCCGCGGCCCAATGGTCTGCGAGCCCGCAGCTTCTTCGACGATGCCGACAACCCCGGTCTTGCTCAGGGACGCCCCTATGGTGTCATAATCAATTCCGAGCAAGTCTACCGTCCGCAAATCAATAATTTCCGCTGAAACCCCTCTTGCAGCAAGTGCCTCACTGAGAGCCTGGACCCGGCCGCTCATTGAAGCATACGTAAGTACCGTAATGTCGTCGCCCGGCTGCACTACTCGAGCGTGCCCGAGAGGTACGCAATAATCCAGGTCTTCTTTCGGTACGTCAAATGCCGTTCCATAAAGCGAGTGGTGTTCGAGGAATACCACAGGGTCCGTCGAATGCATCGCTGTATTAAACAATCCGATATAATCAAAGGAGTTCGACGGCGCGACTATACGCCATCCCGGAAACAGGCCAAATAATGCCACGGGATCCATTGAATGCTGTCCGCCGTACCCCAATCCGGTGGCAATCCTAACCCGTACCACCAATGGAAGATCGGTCGTCCCGCCGTACATGTGACGAGCCTTTGCGATCTGGTTAAATAGCTGGTCCGCGGCCACCAATGCGAAATCGGCAAACATGATCTCTACGATCATCCTGAGTCCGTTCATGGCAGCCCCGCAACCCAGACCGGTGAATCCACCCTCCGATATCGGTGTATTTACGATCCGGCCGGGATATCGTCTTGGCAAGCCCTTCGTTGCTCCATAGGCACCGCCGCCGAAATTTGCCACTTCCTCGCCCAACACGTATACCGTCTCGTCACGTTCCATCCATGTCCCTGCGGCCGTGGCGATCGCGTCCGAATATTTCAGCGAGCGGAACTCGGCAAAGTCCTCTCGTTCGGCGTACGGCAGAGACTCAAGCTCCGTGCCCTCGCTTCGAAGTCCGAACGCAGCTGTTGTCTCATCCGGCCACAGCTCCTCGCGTACTGAGCATCCCGCGTCGGTAGTTATTGTACAGAAGTCAACGGCTTGTCTCACCGAGTCGTTGGCCGCGCGCTTCAGTACTCCGACCTCGTTTTCGGACAGTATGGCGTTCTCCTGCAGAACACGGGGGAATGTGTTCAGTGGATCGTTCTCCGCGTACCGTTGCTCTTCTTCCTTATCACGATAGCCGTAGGCACTACCGGGAGTCGCACCGGCATGGTGATAATGTCTCCAGCACTTTACCTCAATTATGGCAGGAGGGCGTCCCGTTCGAATCCCGTCTGCAACTTCCTCCATCACGCGATAAACCGCGGCAACGTCCCGACCGTCCACGACGAAACCCTCCATGCCGTAGGACAACGCTCGAAGAGAGAGTTCAGGAACGGCACTTGCGCCTTCATTCCGCGTTCCAACAGCAAACTCATCGTTCTCAATTAGACAAATCAAAGGAAGTTTCCATAAACCGACAAGGTTCAGGGCTTCGTCAAACCCGCCCTGCTGCACC
>CAZNRF010000232.1:0-220 GCA_964575075.1 uncultured Spirochaeta sp.
TACTGGTACGAGCGATCGGTGGAGCGATCATTCCAGATAATCAGCAGCTATGGTCCCGGCGTTGAATCCGTGGATCTGCACTCGGGATTATGAGAGTGCTCATCTTCCCTCGGGGGCGGCGTTTTGCCGCCCCCCGGTGGTATCTGGACGCATGGCCGAGCGTCGCGGCGTATCGTGGTGAGGGGAGAGTGAGGAGGCGACGTGCAACGAAGCCAGAACG
>CAZNRF010000232.1:230-5859 GCA_964575075.1 uncultured Spirochaeta sp.
AAGTTGACGGACTGTACGGCTGGATCTACCAGCGCCCCCGGAAAGCCGGGGGCCTGGTCTGGTACATCGACGTTGCCGATCCGACCGGCCGCCGGCGGTATGCGACTACTCGGAGTCTGAAAACCTCCTCGAAGACACGCGCCATAGATGCGGGAAAGCGTCTACTGCGCTCCAGGGTGGTCCTGGCGGCCGATGGCGGTATCGATTACCTATCGACGTACTGGAGCCTCGACAGCCGCCGCATGAAAGCCCTGTTAGCATCGGGAAGGGCCCCCAGCGCCCAGCATATCAAGACAATGCGGAACTACATCGATCGACGTGTACTCCCGTGGCTCCGCGCCCAGGGTGTCGATCGTCTCCGCGATATCAGCTACGCCGTGGCCCAGGATCTATTGAACCACCTTTCAGACACGATCAAACCAGCTACGGTCACCGTGGTGAGATCCGCAGTGAACCAGCCGTTACAACAAGCCGTGAGGGAAGGGCTCATCCCAGCAAATCCCATGCGGGAGACGGAGCCGCCCCGCCGTGGGAAGGTCCGCCGCGATCACATTGAATGGCCGAAGTTGAAAAAGATCCTCAAGCCGGGGCTGTGGAGCTCGAGACAAGCCTACGTCGCCGCCCTGCTATCCCTCAGTACCGGAATGAGATCGGGAGAGATCCGGGGGCTCCTGTGGCGATACGTGGACACTGAGAAGGGCCTGGTTGACGTGGTGCACTCCTGGGATCAGTTCAACGAAACGTTGAAACCGCCGAAGAATGGCAAGCCTCGGTATGGTCTGCGATTGCCAAAGGTGGTAGTCCAGGAGCTCGAGAAGTTGCGGCCGGCGGACGTGGAGCCGGACGCCCTGGTGTTCATGCGGGAGGATGGTAGGCGACTTGATAATAACTATCTTCCGCGCCACCTGTACGCCGCTGCCAAGCGTGCCGGCGTTGAGCTCACCGATCGGCAGACGTTTCACTCACTTCGTCATAGTTCGGTGAGTTACGGTCTCTCAGGGGCCCAGGATCGGGCCCGGCGGGAAGCCCTTCTGCAAATGGCCGGTCATGCGGATGAGTCCATTCAGGGTGTCTACACGCACACTACCGAAGCCCAGCTGGACGCCCTGCGCGATGAATGGGACGATAGATTTTACGAGATAGGTTAGGCGCAAAAAAAGCCGGCCGGGTGCTTCCAACGGAGCCCGGCCGGCCGTGGGGCTGGTGACGGTTGCACCGGCTTATAAAGGGTGATCTCGGAACCCACCGGCACGCTCTCCAGCGAAAAGAGCCCGCCTACCGCTCCGGCCCGCAACAAACCGGAGCGCCCCCGGATCCGCCCCATGTGATCCGGGAAAAAGAACCCGGCCGCCCGAAGGCGATGACGACCGGGTGGGAGACAGCGGAGGGTGGACCGCAGCGAGAACACCGTGGGAGCGATATCCTCGTCGTCGTCAACCCGCCCGAAGGGGGCCCCCGAAGGGGCCCGGACTACACCTCAAGTTCGGAGCATTGCACGTTTTCGGCGGCCAGGGTGGTTTGTACTCCCTCCCGGCCCTGGTGCCGTTGTCGGCTACGTGCAGCCGTTCAATTACAGTTCTACGCCATCCAGGCGGACCAGCAAATCATTGTAGGCAACCTGGAGATCTACCCGCTGGGTGAGCCGGAAGGTCACCGCATCCTTGGCAAAGCCGGCGGACTGGTCAACGGCCAACCGCATCCCACCGAAGGAATACACCTTCACCGCCTGGCCGAAGTCACCAATCAGTACCTGAGTGGTGTCGGGAGTCCCGCTCGAGACTGCCACCGAATCACTCAGGACACGCTCAACTGGAGTCGGTACGCTTCCGGCCAGGTATCCGCCGGCGGTGTCTTCCTTGATCGTGTCGAGGAACGTAGCAGCCGCCGGGGCCATGATTGCCCGGACGTTTGCGGGAACCCCGCCCTTGCCGATCACCTGGTAAGCCGCGCTCATGATCTTGTCATGGCTCAGGGCCCCGCCGGTATCGTCCGCATAGGCGGGAGTGCCGGTCAGCAAGCCGGTGGGCTGTTTCGCGGTGGTTCCGTTCAAGAATCCCTCATTCAACCCTCGAGCGAGAGCGTTGAGGAGCATCTGGCGAATATAGGCGTCAGCCGCCGCCGGTGCGTCCTGGAGCATCTCATTCGTAACTTCCCGGAGGAAACCGATTTTGTGCGCCGTGAGCGCCTGGTTATCGATGGATCCGCCCGAATCGACGATCGTCTCGCCTTCGTCGTACCACTCGGCACTGGGTGAAGCATCCTCAAAGGGTACACTCACTCCAGCGGCGGGAAGCTGAATAACAGAGGCTCCCGCCGCCGTGATAGCATTCCGGTCAACCAACGCCATCCAGATTTCCGCCGCGATGCGATCGGGAATCAACCCAGATCCGTCGCCGGTGGTGGTCACCGCCGCGTTGTGAATTTCGCGCTCCCGGTCTGCGCCCTTCCAGTTGCCACTGAGGGCCCCACGAAAGTACCCGCCGATATTGACCGGATCGGAGTCCCGTTTCATACCCTTGGCAAAGATTGCCGGGGTGCCGGCGGTAGCCTTAGGCTCCACCTGGCGGCCAGTAGGCTTGTCGGTTGCAGCCTGTACGGCCTCGGCAACCATCGCCTTGATTTCGTCTTTGGTCGGTGCGTCCTGCACCTGCGTCTTTTCGTCCATGTCCTCCCCTCCCTGGGAAATAGAATCTTTCAGTGCCGACGGCACTTTTGAAAACTTGGATAGGTCGACCATCGCGGCCTTGCGGCCCGTGTCGATCGTGCGGGTGGCGAATCCCGCTTCCACCGCTTCCTCGGCAGTGAGCCACGTTTCATCGGCCATGAGCTCCCGGATCCGCTCCGGGTCCATGCCGGAAGCCTTGGCGTAGATATCAACCAGCTGGTCCTGTACCTTGTCGAGGATGTCGCCGGTTTTACGGAGCTCGTCAGCGTCCCCGATCGATAGGCTCCAGGGCTTGTGAATCATCAGGTAGGTACCGGCGTGCATGACAAGCTCCCGGCCAGCGAGAGCGATCACCGAAGCGATGCTACCAGCGAGACCGATCACCTCAATAGTCACATCGTCCCGCCGTGCGGCCAGCATGGAATGAATCGCCATTCCGGCCATGACGTCACCGCCAGGGCTGTTGACCTCGAGGGTCAGGGCCCCCGGCGTCCGCAGTGCATCGGCCATTTCATCGACGGTATCCGCCGTGATTTCTCCGTTCAGTAGGTATGTATTCATATCGTGAGCCTCGCTTGTGGTTGCTCGATCTGAGGGAGATTCTCCCGCTCCCGGACTTCCTCAACCGTGAGGAACCCGGCCCGAATTCCGGTCTCGTGGGCCCTGTATCTGGTCTCGGTATCGGCCCGGAGAAACGCATCAAGCGAGTGCTCCGCATAGGCTCCCCGAGGGAGAAGCTGGCGGTTGACCGCCTGTTCCCAGCGTACCAGCCAGGGCCTCAGTGTGAGCCTCACGTATGCGTCCAGTTGCTCCCGGAGGGTCTTATACTGACTTGTCCCCTCGGTGGCCCCCAGCATGGCCGGCGGAAGCCGGAACCAGCGCGCCGTTTCCTCGATCTGAAACCGGCGGGTCTCTATCATCTGACTCTTCTGGTGATCGTCTCCCAGTCTGGCGTAGTCCACGCCATTTTCTAGTAGTAAGGTTCTGTGACTGTTCCGGGAGCCGGCGTATCTGTTATTCCACTCGTCCAACATACGCCGCCTGGCGGCCTCATCACGAATGACGTGTTCGTACTTCAGTACGCCGGCAGGGTGGCCCCCATTCTCGAAGTATTTCCGTGCGAATCGGTCAACGTGGCGGGAGAGCTCGAGCGATTCCACCGCCTGGTGGACAATGCCGACACCGTGAACACCGTCTCTCGAGGGTCCGTGAAGGTGAAAGACGGTCTCCCGTGGTAGAGGAGATCCGTCTACCCGGTAGGTGAGACCGGAACCGCTGGTGTCTATCGTGATCCGGTACGGATCGATGAAGTGCAGCGCCGCAATCTGGCCGGACGTGGTCCGTTCAATCTCAGCGAAAGCCGCCCCCGTGATCAGCATGGAAGCCGTGAGAGCCTCGCGGAGATCCATAGCGCTCTGGTAGTCGTTTGGACTGGAGTGCAGGAGATCGTATACCCGCAGATCCTCAGCCCGCCGGCGATCGGAGCCCCGGCCCCGGTAGGCGTGTAGCGGAAGTGAAGCCACATCCTCGGAGATCAGCCGGACCGCATCGAATACGGCCGATAGGCGCATAGCTCCCTCGACGTTCAATGGCGGTAGTATTTCAACGGCCGAATTGATCGGCGTTTTCTGTCCTGTTTTCGGGCCCAGGAGCCCAAAGAATCTGCGATTTCCCATAATCCGTCCCCTCTATCTATACTATACATCGGTTTAGTAGGTATTACAAGGTATTACCCTATTATTTCCACACGGAAAAAATCCGGGTAAGTTTTGCCAGAGTAAAAGTTTGGGTTCCACACGCGGTTTGGGCGCCCTTCCGTGGAAAAAAATTCCCCCCCCCCCCTATCCCTCATCCCGGAGCCGATCGTGCTCCTCGATCACGTCTTTGGCCTCAGTACGAACGGTGCGCCGCAGTGCCCGTAGGTACTTCTCGAGGTTTAGTTCGTCGGTATCCTCATCGATCAACTGGTACTCATCCAGCAGGACAGCAGCCCGGGCCTCCGCCCAGGCCGCAATCCTCTCAGGGGACCGATCACCGACGCGGCCGCTCATTGCCGCCACCCCAGCGTGTGCTCGATAGCCATAACGTCCCCCCGGCGTTTAGCTTCATCCAGGTCCGCCAGGGTCTCCCGTGCTACCCGCTCGAGGGTCTGGGTATCTCCCGCCTCGAGGAGCTCCAGGGTCACCTCCAGGCTCTCCCGATACCACATCAAGAAGGTGGTGCCGCTGTTGAACAGGCTTCCGGCCGTCCGCTCCATTGTGTCCAGTTTGGTCTCCAATTCTGCTATCCGTCGCTGCATCTGTTTCTTACTCATCATGTGTATATCCTCAGTTGGTTTTAGAATTGTCGCCGGGGGCACATATGCCGGCGGGATCGATCAGGACGTAACCATCATTCCGACGCTGTACCTTGTCCGCGCAATGTGACTGCCGGTGTCCCAGGCTGGGGGCCTCATTCACGCGCCCACCGCCATGGGTGTGAATCTCTCCGCAGTATGGGCACCGAACCGAGAGGATCCGTGCACCGTCTCTCACCGTGCATTGCTTGACTGGTGCGACAACGTCGCCGCGTTCTATAGACTGGAAGTCATCCTCAGTGAGCCCGAGAAACTCCGCAGCCGTTAGCGTATTAGGGTATTCTGTTGACATCGCATCCTCCTCAGAATAGATCGTGGCCGTTAACCTGGCCGTCATCGCTCGGTGTGACTTCCGGGGGGTCATGCTCGACAGGACCAGCCCCAAACGGTTTTCCGGTTTTCATATCGACGAAAGGAACACCCTCTCCTCTAAGAACTCGCGAAAGAGATCGGTTTCAGCCTGTGGTGAATCCTCGCTGGGGGGTCCGCGAAAGTCGTTAATCCGTGAATCCTGAGGTTAGCCCCACTCACAGTCCGTAATCTGTCTAAGCTTGTAGTCGGGGCTTGGGTCTTCCGTGCTCTCATCGGGCCTACCGACTGCAGCGACC
>CAZNRF010000233.1:0-5854 GCA_964575075.1 uncultured Spirochaeta sp.
CTCCCACACCCCCTGAGGCCGTCGCCCCCGAAATGGAGGCGTTCGGAATCTGGCCCCGTGTTGGGCATGAGCGCAAAACCTCCTGAACGTCCCTGCAGGTTAATGAGTTCTTTTACCTTGCCCGGAAAAGGTGGTTGTAAATAGGAACGTACAATGGGCACCATTTTTTGCTGAATTTCCATCGCCCGTTTCTGGTCACCACGCAAGAATGCATCCCACTGATCAAGGCAGAGCTGGGGAGCTATGGTCACCAGCGCTGATATCGAACCATGGGCTCCAGATACGTAGGTTCCGTAGAGCATTTGGTCACAAGCGCTATAGAGGAGGGTTGCTGAGTCTGCCATAACAGCGATCTCCGATAATTTCACAGGATCAACTTGCTTGATGCCTATGACCTGCTCAATTTCGGATATTTTGAGGAACAGTTCTGGAGAAATGATGTTGGTAGCCACGACATTATAAATGACGATCGGTAGAGATGTCGCTTGGGCAATCGCTCGAAAATACGCGTAGTTCCCCTCGGCGGTAGCGCCGTTATAGAAAACCGGTGTTATTAGCAACACGTCTGCGTTCAACGCCTCCGCGTCCCGAGCAACACGAACTGCCTCTTTCGTGGAGTTACGGATAACCCCGGCAAATACGGGCAGCTTCGCGTTGTTTTCCTCTTGAAGGATTTCCAGCGTACGCCGAAGCTCCCCATCTGAAAGAAGGGCCCCCTCGCCGGTGCTTCCTCCGACACTAATGCCGTGGATTGCATGGCTCATAAGATATTGGGCTTCAGAGCGGAAAGCTGTTTCGTCGATTTCACCGTCCGGTGTGAATGGTACAACCATCGGCGGTATCATTCCTGTATAAGCACGTTCCATGTGATCTCTCCTCAAGATACCGGGCCCAAGGCGGTTCTCACCAACTGGCGATTCTCATCAAACCACTCGGCATAGGCTGTTCCCGGCAGAAATTCATCGTGAGCATCTTGCATTCGTCGCCGCGTTCTGCGGCGGTGGTCTTCAAGGATTCCCCTGTAATCCGGATCACCAACACAGTTCCGCAGTTGTAGGGGGTCCAACTGGTTGTCATAGAGCTCTTCCTGACCATCCAGCCAAATAACGTACGTGTATCGCTGACTGCGAAGTCCTCGCCACTCCGGCCAGCAACGCCAGTCTTCGGCAGTTTCCGACGTGTCACTACGAAAATAGTTCCAATGAGAACTGTAGTTCATCAACAACAATTCTCGATCACCCCGTGTTCCGGCAATAGGTGAGCCAGGAAGAAGTTCGCCTGACAGATCTTCCCCATCAACCGAGTCGGGGATCGTCGCCCCCGCGATCGCGGCCAGAGTAGGGAGATAGTCCATGGGGCCAAAGATCAGGTCTGACCGCTGGCCAGCATTGATCGTACCCGGCTGACGAAAGATCAACGGGACATTCAGAGCTTCCGCATATGGAACCATCTTGTTGATTCGGCCGTGGCTTCCGTGCATCTCTCCGTGATCTGAGGTGAAGATGAGAAGCGTTGAAGAGCTCTTCTGCGATGAGTCCAGAAAATCGGTGAGCATCGCTATGTTGTCGTCAAGATTGCGCACCATAGCCAAATAGACGCGCATCGCCTCCAACTCCCTGGGGTTCTCGCTTGAGTCGTCAGGCACATTTCCGGACCAAGGAATCTGATCTGGTATCGTTTCCAAATATCCTGGCGGTGCATCTTCCACACCCAAGGGAGGGTGAGGAGGATGCGGGGATACCACCAGAAACAAGGGCTTGTCTTCGGGGGTCCTCCGCCGCAGGAGATCCACGGCTTGCCCAAACACGGCATCCGTCTCGTAACGGCGGTCATAAACTTTCTCTGGCGTGTCCCGGTAATACCAGTAGTTGTTAAAATCCATGTGGAAGTTGAACGCTTCCCAGTGCTCGAAGCCGAGTCGTTCCGGCCCCGGAGGCACGAAAGAAGGATGTTCAGAACTCTCTCCGTACTCCCCCGGCGATAGGTGCCACTTTCCAATGTATGCGGTGTCATACCCCGCCTCTGCCAACACGACCGCAAGGGTATGCGGGTTCTGTACGGGACTTGTCTCCACGAAGTTGTTAACCACGCCCGAGTGCGTCGGATACCTTCCGGTCATAAGCATACCGCGATAGGGGGTGCACACCGGGGCGGGAGAAATAGCATTATCTATCACAAGCCCTTCACGGGCGAGACGATCAATCCCAGGGGTCGGAATCACCGTTCCACCGTAGCAGCCGCACATATCTCGGCGTAGTTGGTCGGGCAGGACAAATATGATATCGGGAGGGCGAGTTTCCGCGGTTGTCATCGATCGTTTCCGCGCTATGCCAACAAAGACAGAGAGTCGAAGACCCGTCGAATTTCGGCAACTTCCTCGGCGGTACCTCGCGAGAGTGGCAATCTCGGGACACCGGCATCAACCCCGGCAAGGCGCAACCCCTCTTTCCACAGTGCAACCGGATTTATCCGTTGGTTCTGTCCCATGACACGAAATACCGGAAGCAACGACTGCTGCTCGTTAGCCGCGGCAGTGATGTTACCGGCGAGGAACGTCTCAATCATGTGTCGGATGCGGTTTCCGATGAGGTGCGACGCGCCGCTGATGACACCACCGATTCGTTCGGCACCTCCCTGGGCATAAGCTTCCAGGATCATTGTGTCGTCTCCGTTATAGACGATGAAATCGTCTGGAGTAGCATTAAGGAATGCACTTACCTGCTTCGGGTTAAGTTCTGCCTCTTCTTTGATAGCTACAATGTTTCTGAATTCCGCAAGGCGCGTGACGGTGTCAGGATCAATGTTCACTCCGGTGAAAATCGGAATGTTGTACAGCATGATATTGAGACTCACCGCCTCTGATACAGCGCGAAAGTGGTTATAGAGCTCCCTCTGATTCGGCTTCGCATAGTAGGGTGCCACAATCATCACCGTATCGAACCCGATTTTCTCAGCCCTTTTCGCCAAGGATATTGTCTCAATGGTGGATGCACACCCTACTCCAGCAATGGCTGGGATTTCATTGGAGAACTCGGCATGCACGAGTTCGAAAAGATCGACTCTTTCATCAAAGGTCATCGTATGAAACTCGCCGGTGGTCCCGGTAAGTACGAGGCTATCGGCGTTATTGGAATCAATAAGATACCTAATCAACGTCCGCGCTCGATCGAGGTCCAAGGACTGGTCCTCAGCAAACGGTGTCACCAACGGAACCAGAATCTTTCCATAACGTTGTCTGTCAAACATGTGCGTCTCCTTTAGGTTTTAGTCTGAATCGTCATTAAGGCCTGCGCTCTTCGCCTGCCGATTGATTGATGAAGTGAGCCGGTATCCAAAAACTAACGAAAGCACAGAGAGGACGATCAAAACGATGGAGACCGTACTGGACACGAAGATCATCGGATCACCTCTCGATACGAGCAGCGCCCGGCGAAAGCTGCTCTCAGCAATGGGGCCCAGAATTAGGCCCAGTAGTATGGGAACCGTAGGATAGTCGATCCTGTTGAGCGCGAAACCCAATAGACCGAATGCGAGAGCCACCCCAACGTCAAAGACACTGTTTCTAATCGCAAATGAACCGACAATACAGAACAGGAGGATCGCCGGGAGCAGAAGCTTCTTGGGTACGGTAATGAGCCTGCCCATGTGTTTTGCCATAATGAGGGCTAGAAGAAGCAAAACCACGGCGGCAACGAGCAAACTCGCAAACAGCGAGTACACTACGTGGGCGTTCTCAACAAAGAGCATCGGGCCCGGTCTCAATCCCAGAATCATGAGACCACCTAACAAGACTGCGGTAGCCGCCTCACCGGGAATGCCAAGTGTGAGTGTGGGAATCAAGGCACCAATCGCCGCCGAGTTGTTCCCGGCTTCCGCGGCCGCGACACCTTCAATAGCACCCTTTCCAAATTTCTCGGGATGCTTGCTTGATCGTTTTGCCTCGGCATATGGAATGAAAGAACCCAGTACAGCACCCGGACCAGGAACCGCGCCGATCAGCGTTCCCAAAACACTCGACTTCAGAATGGTGGGCATAATCGAACGAATGGTTCTCAGATTAGGAAGGCGGGGCCGAACCTTTTCGGCCTGGACGATCGGTGCATCCAGAGTCATTATCTCCGCCAGAACCTGGGATATCGCAAATAGCCCGATAAGTGCGGGAACGAGACGAAAGCCGTCCGCCAGCTCATACACGCCGAAGACGAATCGCGGATACCCTCGTATCGGATCAATTCCGACAGTGGACAGAAGCAACCCCAAGCCTGCCATAAACAATCCGCGGAGAGTGGAGCGTCCCGTTACCGACGAGACAACGGTAAGGCCAAAGATCGCCAGGACAAAAAACTCCGCAGGACCAAAATCGAGCGCGAAATTGGCCAAGACGGCGGAACCGAATATTAGAATTATTGTAGAAATGAATGACCCGGTTGCTGATGAGAAGGCGTGTACGCCGAGAGCTATACTGGCCTTTCCCTGCTTACTCAGCTCGAAACCATCGATCATCGATGCCGCTGAAGCCGGCGTACCGGGAGTGCGAATGAGGATACCGGGAATTCCCCCGCCGTGGATTCCACCAATAAAGATACTTGCCAACAGCGTCAGTCCAAGCTCCGGCTCCATCCAGAACGTCAAGGGTAATGCAATAGCGATACCCATGGTTGCTGTGAGTCCGGGCATTGCTCCCAGAATAATTCCAATACCGATTCCGGCGAAAATCAAAATGATATTAAACGGATGCGAAAACGTGAGCAGAAAACCTGCAAATAGTTGTTCGATCATATCAACCTAACCCTATTCTGCTGAGTATTTGTTCCGCCGGACCTTCTGGAAACGGAACTCGGGCGACGACGCCAAACAGCACATACACTGCAAGAACCGCGACGATCGAGTACGTAGCGACCATCCACGGGCGTCGCTCACCGAAGTAACACGCCATAGCCGCGAGGTACACAATAGAAGTAATGATGAATCCAACGGTGCTGACTGCTGCGATATACACCACCACACCCAACACACAAACAATGATCTGGGTGACAACCTTTTTGTCGATTACCGGATCGGTCCGATGTCCATTCCCGGGCATATTGCGCAACAACAGCACGGACCGGACGATCATAAGAAGCGCCAACGCTCCAAGAAACAGCGCAAGGATTAATGGAAACGTACGAACGCCTACCGCGCGTTCGTCAACCGGATAGTCGGAGGTCCCGATAATTACGCCGATCGATAAGACGGCAAAGACTCCAGCGACTATGAGGTCGTTACGAACATCCCTCGACATACCTTCTCCTTCTCAGGCTACCTGGGGCCGGTCGAATCCGGCCCCAGATATTCCGAATCGAAACAGTTATTCAATCATTCCTGCGGATCGCAGCGCATTCATCGCCATAACGCGAACGTCTGCGAGGAACTCCGTATACTCGTCGGACGGAAGATCCGCGATGCCCAAGCCGATATCGTTCATCGTTTCGATAAATTCTGGTTCCTGCATCGCCTTGGAAAACCCATCATAAAGTACTTGGATCCGCTCCTCCGGTAGACCGGCCGGACCCACGAGGCCACGAGTGGTGTACATAGCCAGATCGATACCGAGTTCTTCGGCGGTTGGCACGTCGGGCAGCGGCTCAAATCTATCCTCCGCAAACACAGCTAACACCTTCAGATTTCCACCCTCAGCTTGGGACACAAATTCTGCCGCGCCGCCCGCAACTCCATCGATCTGGCCACCCATCACCGCCGCGACACCAGGAGCGGTACCTTCGAAGGGTACAAAGTTCCAATCTACTCCGAGCTCTTGCGCGAAGGTGACCCCAGATATGTGCCAGATGAATCCATCCCCGGAGTGAGACACAGT
>CAZNRF010000234.1:0-1468 GCA_964575075.1 uncultured Spirochaeta sp.
TGCCGTTCTGGTTCTCCGGGGTCGATCGGCTCCCGAGACCGGTACATCCGTTTTTTGAGCTCGTTCCCGCCGCCGCCCTGGGGGCGCTGATTGTCCCGGATGTTCTGCTGCAGGCGACCCCGGTGGTGGCGATCGGTGCTCCCGTGGTGGCGTTTGTTCTCGCACTGCGTGGATTCAACTTAACGGTGGTGGTGATCGTGTCGATTTTCTCGGCGTGGATCGGGCTGGTGCTGCTGGGATAGCGGTGCGGGGCGGAATCCCGGTGGTGCTGCCCTGCGGCTCTACCCCGGTTGACACCCGTTATCGGCGTCGCCAAGCTGAGAGGTATGGAACCGTCAGATGCCCTTCTGGGACTATCCCGACCACAGCTCGAGGAGCTGGTCCGCACCTATGGAGAACCCGCCTATCGGGGCCGGCAGCTTTTCCACTGGGTCTATCGCAAGCATGTGGATTCCTATGATCGCATGCAAAATATCCCCGCTCATCTCAGGTCGGCATTAGGGGAGTCCCATACGATCGGGACGATTCCCCCGGTCCGCGTCAATGAGAGTGAAGACGGCACGCGGAAGTACCTCTTTCCCACTCAGCACGGGGGATTCGTGGAAGCCGCCCTCATTCCGGACGGATCGCGGGCGACGCTGTGCTTATCTACCCAGGTCGGATGCCGCCGGAGCTGCACCTTCTGTCAGACCGCGCGGCAGGGGTTTCAGGGCAATCTCTCGGCAGGAGAGATCGTCAATCAGTATCACAGCATCCCCGAGCGGGACTCGATTACCAACATCGTGTATATGGGCATGGGAGAGCCGTTGGACAACTTCGACGGCGCCATGGCAAGTCTCGGGTTGTTCACCGATTCCGACGGATACGCCCTCCCACCCCGGCGGATCACCCTCTCCACGGTCGGCATCCATCCGGAACTCCAACATTTCCTGGAACGTCCCGAGGCGGAAGGGGTGAGCCTTGCAGTGAGTCTCCACAGCCCCTTCCCGGAGGAACGGCGGCGGATCATGCCGGTGGAGAACGCCAACCCCATAGAAGAGACGCTCCGCCTGATCCGCACCGGCCGCGAGGACCGCAATCGGCGGGTATCCTTCGAGTACACGATGTTCTCCGGCGTCAACGATACTCCTGCCCACGTAGACGGCATCGCCAAGCTGCTCAACGGCCTGAGCGTGCGGATCAACCTCATCCCCTTCCACGAGCTGGAAGGCACCAAACTCCGCCCCACCCCGCCGGAACACATGGACGCCTTCGCGGACAAGCTCCGGGAGAAAGGATTTCGCACCTCCGTGCGCCATTCTCGCGGCCAAGACATCAACGCCGCCTGTGGTATGCTGTGGACCCGCCACGTGGAAGAGCGCGCCGCGGGAACGCCTGCCCACTGAAGGACGGGCGCGAGCGGCCCGGCGTCCTTGCGTTGCACCGGACCTGACGGGTATTCTCACACCATATGAAAAGGTTTTCCTTT
>CAZNRF010000234.1:1568-5832 GCA_964575075.1 uncultured Spirochaeta sp.
TGCGTTGCACCGGACCTGACGGGTATTCTCACACCATATGAAAAGGTTTTCCTTTCCCGGCGTCGGATACTTTCTGTTTCCCGCGGTTCTCGGCCCTGTCAGCGTTCTTGTTGTCGATTGGTTCACCAGACTTGCCACTGTTTCACAGTTGACGAGCTCCCTGTCCCTCATGGTGATCGGCACCTTCGTGGTACTCCTCGCTCTTGGTACCGGAATCTTCTTGGCGGTGTTTGCGCGTTTCTTCCGGCAGTGTGAAGAGCAACCGGTTGCGGCCTACCGCTTGTTAGCGCGGATTCCCTTCGGCATCGTCCTGTGGTCTACGGTGCACAATCTGGCGTTTTCTCTCGTTCTGCATTCCACCTCGGCGATCGTTTCCGATAGCGTGGGGCTGTGGATCACCGGGCTCTACGCCGGTGCGGTCGGGACGTTCTTCGGGATATTCTTCTATGCTGCCCTGGTTCCCCGAATGGAAGCGCGCCTTCCCATTGGACCGGCTCTGGCGGGCGAGGCCAAGCCTCCGCGCACGGACGTTCGTTTTATGTCCAGTGTAGTCCTAACGATCGCGTCGTTTCTCTTTGGCGCCGTGGGTATCGTCCTCCACCCGGTGTACGCCGGTGAGAGCCTCGCCTTCGCCCTCATCCGCATCTCCTTTGTAGCGCTACCATTTCTCGCGCTCACCGTTGTTCTGACACGGTTTCTGTCCCAGGTTATCACCGGCCCCCTGACGCGCGCGTTTTCCCAACTGCACCGGTTCACTGAGGGGGATCTCACGCAGCGAATTCCGGTGGACGGCGTCAGCGAGGTGGATCTCACCCTGGCAGGGATTAACACGTTCGTGGATACCTTGGCGGAGGTCCTGGGAGCAACCAGCGCCGATACCGACCGCAACGTGGAGGCGGCGGCCACGCTGAACTCCCAGGCGGAAGACCAGCGCGCTTCCTCCCGGGATGTGGCCGAGCGGCTCGAGTCTGCGGCTACCCGGATTCGTGAGCTCAAGGCCCATGTGGAAAGCACCGCCTCCGCCACTGAGCAGATCACGCGGACGCTTCAGAGTTTGGGCGCGCAAATCACCGACCAGAATACCGCAATCGACGAAACGGTGGCGTCCGCTGAAGAGCTTTCTTCGTCCACCCGCAGCGTGGTCGATGTGTCCGAGACGCGCCAGAAAGCGGCGCAAGAGTTGCGATCGGTGGCCGCAGAGAGCAGATCCCAGGCGCAGACCGCGGTGAAGAACGTCGAGAGTGTCGCGGGCCAAGTGGGTGATATTCTCTCTCTCAACAGTGCGATCGCCGGTCTGGCTGCTCAGACCAACATGCTCGCCATGAACGCCGCGATCGAGGCCGCCCACGCCGGAGACGCCGGTCGCGGATTTGCCGTGGTTGCCGCCGAGATTCGCTCTCTGGCGGAATCCGCCTCCAAGAACGCCAAGGAATCCTCCGATTTTCTCAAGCGCGTGGTGAGCGGAATAGAAGCGGCAGACCAGGCGATTCGCACCGTGGAAACGTCGTTTCAGCGGGTGGATGACGAAACGGGATCGCTCACCGACTCGTTGGGAGAGATCGTGGGTGCCGCCAACGAGATGAATACCACCGCTGCGGGGATTACGTCACAAATGGAAAATCTGCAGTCGATCAACAAACGCGTGGTTGAGGGGGTAACCGAAATCAACGAGGGAGCGGAGGAGATCGATAGCGCCGGACAGCAATCCAAGGCGATCGCTCAGGATGTGGAGGAATTGCTCTCGTGGGTGCAATCCGCAACCACTACCTTGACCGAGAGCGCCGAAGCCTTACCGGAAATCAGTGAGGCGATTTCCGGACGCGCCACGGAACTGCAGCAGCGCCTCGCTACCTTTCAGTTGGCGGCCGAGACCGGCCGCCCCCGGTAACCCGGCCCGAAGCGGGCACGGCACGGCGCGGGCCTGTGTACGTGTACAGTGTAAGTCGGAACAATTCGGTTCAGGGGTCCCCGCTGCGGTTACGCGGCGGGGTGGAGGCGAGAACTCTTGCTCAGCAGGAACACCACCAACAGGAGGGGCGCCGCCATGAGCAAAATGAAATGCCCCGGAAGGAACTCTGAAATCCGTCCCGCGAGATACGGGAAAATGGCTGCTCCCAGGCCGCCGGCGGCCACGATAATCGTGGTACCCGTTTCGTGCCCCGTCTCGCCACTGGTCGCCACGATGAGCGGCCAAATCCCCGCGCATGCCAGCGAGGAGAGCGCCACGGCTATCCACAACAGCGGCTCCGTGGAGACCACCACCAGCATCACCGCCGCCACCACTCCCGACAGCGCCGATACTCTTAGCAAGAGCTCGGCGGTATAGCGCCGGGTAAGGGCAGCAATCACGATCCGCCCACCGAGCATACCGATCCAAAAGAGGGTCGGCGCCAGGCGAGCCCGTGCTACCGGAACACCGTGGTAGAGTTCCATCACCGTCGGTGCCCAGCCAAAGATCGTCACTTCTGCTCCCACGTAGCACGCGATCGCCACCGACACTTTCACCAGTGGCTTCCATCGGAACGTACCGGTATCGGTATGGGCAAACAGAAACCGCGCCGAGCGCATCGTGACGCCGATCAGCGCGCCGATCACTCCCAGGCCTCCGAGAATAAAGAACAGCATCCGCCAGCTCGCACCGACCGCGCCGCCCATCGCGAGGTATACCGGGGTGAGCAGCGCCCCCACTGCAAAGAACGCCTGCGTCAACGAGATAAGCCGCCCGGCCTCCGATTGATCCTTGGTGGTCATGACCATGAGCGTCGCGGTATGCGCTTCCACTACGCCGCCGGCGCCTCCGGCCAGAAAGAGTGCCACCGCCAGGAACAAGAACCCGTTACTGCCACCGGCGATAAAGAGCGCCGCCGCATACAGCCACGCCACAAAGATGACCAGCCGCAGGCGCGCCGGCAGACCGTTGACCGCCAGCGACACCACGATCAGACCGAGGAATCCGGAGAAATGCAGCGTGTAGAGAATTCCGGCGCGGCTCGGCGCGATCGCAAACTCTTCGGCTATTTCGAGAAGTGAGGCACTGAGACCGGTCATGACACTCGCGAGCATGAGCATCCCAACAGCAGTGAATCCGGCGAGCTTGAATCGTTCGTTCATAGATGTCCGGCAGTATAGCGGTGATTGGTTCCGGGCGAAAGCCGCGGCCCCGAGCGAAACTACGGGTGGTCTACAGATCCCGAGCCCACATCCCGGCAACCGCAGCGGTCGCCTCATATCCCAGCGCGGTAAGCTCATCGACCGCATCGAATCCGAGCATCGTGTATGACGCCACCGGCAGGCGCAGGTAGCAGTCGGCTCGGGTACCGGCGTCTCGGCTGTGACGGGCACTGCCGACGATCATGGCGCTCATGAGCGTCTCTCCGATTCCCGGCCATCGGATGGTGTTGCTGCAACCGGGGTGGTGGTCCTTCCGGCGTCGACTGCGACGCCGGCGGCCGCGGTGGCGGATGTACTCCCTCAGGCCGGGGGCACTTCCCGGGGCAACTCCGGAATACGCGGCACGGTAGGCGTCCTCCCCGTGTTCCAAATCGCCGGAAACATCGAACAGCACTGTCTTCCCAACCCCAAAACTACGGGCCACGTCGCCGGGGGCGTTGTCCAGGAGCCCCCCGTCCACCAAGAGACGCCCCTCGTGGTGAACCGGCGGCAGCAGCCCCGGTAGCGATGCGCTACTGCGAACCGCCCGCCACACCGGGCCATCATGCATCACCACCAGGTCCCGAGCCACCAGGTCCGTAGCCACTGCGGCGTACCGGATCGGCAGTTCCTCCGCCCGAAGATCTCCAAAGAATCGCTGCAAACCGGCACTCATCTTTCGACCGCGCAGGAGGGAGACCAGGGGAAGGGCGGGGTCCTGAAACGGTTTGTCCGTGACGAGATACTGCTCCGCGGCGGCTTTCATTTCCGCTTCAGTCAGCTCCATCGCCGCGACCGCGCCCACCAACGATCCAATACTCGTCCCCACCACCAGGTCGATGGGAATTGCCGCCTCCCGGAGCGCCCGAATCGCCCCGATGTGAGCAAGCCCCCGCGCACCGCCGCCACCGAGGGCAAGCCCGACGGCGCGACCGGTTACAAAGCGCGCCAACCGATCGATATCGGCTGCGGCCATGTCGCGCACATGGTGGTGCCGCGTGTGCGACCGTCGCACGAGAAACTGCCCGATACGGCCGGCTTCGAGGTTTCGTTCACCGGTCCGGCAGAACACCAGTTCCCGGGGGAGCGGCGTCGCCTCGTCGCGGTGTCCAAG
>CAZNRF010000235.1:0-5829 GCA_964575075.1 uncultured Spirochaeta sp.
AGCGCGGCGCAACCCGCCTCCCAGCGAGTACCATGTACTGTTCACCCATTTCCATTATGATCACGTGCAAGGGCTGCCGTTCTTTGGCCACGCGTACAACCCCAGTGTGACGATGCATTTTTATAGCCCTCTTGAGAACCTTCAGCAGATTCTCTCAGGTCATATGCAGCATCCATATTTCCCCATCACGATGGAAGGCAAAATGACGTCGAATATGGTGTTTCATCACCTTACTGAATCGGAATTCGAGCTATTGGGTGCACGAGTACGGTGGCGTGAGTTGAATCACCCGGGACGGGCGTTCGGATATCGAGTCGATTATGGAGGCAGGTCGTTCGGATACGTTACCGATGTGGAGTTGCAGGAGCGGGACTTCGAGAAAACTGCTGAGAACGCGGCCTTTTTTGGCGATCTCGACGTGATGATCCTCGATACGCAGTACACTTTGGATGAAGCGATCGACAAGTACAACTGGGGTCATTCCTCGTTTAGTCTTGGGGTCGATTTTGCGGTAGCGTGGGGTGTGAGCAGACTGTTCTTGTTCCACCATGAGCCCCAGTATGATGACAAAAAACTGGAGCAGAACGTTACGTCCGCCCGGTGGTATGCTCACCGGGTGGGGGGCACCAGCCTATCGGTTGACCTGGCCCGGGAGGGCGTTACGATTGATGTCTGATGAGCCCGTTGATCGTGTCGAGCTCACCGCGACGGAGGAAGTGGATCTGTACGTTCTCCTGCGCCGCTACGATCGTGAGTTGACCGGGTCCCTTGAGAATGTTCGGAGCCGTTTGGAGCGCTACTTGTACCAGCGGATGTCTATCGCCGAGATGGAAGAGCTCGAATCTCGAATTGCGGAGTGACTGTGAAAGACGGAGCACAGGGTGAAAATGTCGGGGATTCGTGATACCTACCGGTGTATAGGCAATATGTTCAGAAGTACTCGGTTCGTTCGAATTCTCTTACAGTTTACAATTTCCGTTGCGTTGGCGCTCCCCGTATTCGGGGAGACGGATCCGCTGCCGGCGTTACAAGGATCACTCTGGTATCCCCGGGGTTTGAGCACCAGCCTTATCACGCCGCAAAGTCGGGCCCATCCCGGGGCCGCGCTCTCGCTTCCCCATTTGGCGGCAGATACGCGGGTGGCCCTATTGGGGTTAGGTGGTGGCGGAGTCGTCGGTGACGGCAGTGTAGGCGGATCGATCGGTCTAACGGTCCCCAGCCGCCGAATCGTGTGGACCGGCGCGGCCGGCGTCGCCTTCGACGATCTGGGGGGTGTCAGTCGGGGAACTCTTGCACTCGCCCGTCCTCTCGGCTCCAGACTCGCGGCGGGAGCCTCAGTGAGCATTCATTCGGCAGGTACGGATGATGGAGTTTCCATCGGGGCCGGCGTTGACGTGGGTGCGCGGTATCGTCTGGGGGCACTCGGAGATTTTTCGCGTGTTGAAGCTCATGCGGCGTTGCTCAACATCGGCAATGCCGTGTCCAGAGGATCCTATGAAGGATTTATTCAGCCGTTCACGCCGGTGCTGGGGGTGAGAGCGCGTGTTCTTGACGGCCCCGCGGTGGAGATGGATGCAGCAGCTACCCTACGATTGGAGCGCTTTCAGCGTCCGGGAGCTGGTGGGGCGGTAGAGTTCCGGTTTGCCCGCGGGCTCAATCTGGCCCTCGGAGTAGATCTTCCATTGGACGGCGGAGACGTTCCGCTGTGGCCTGGGGTCAACATCAGCTTTCGAATCCCCACCGGAGATGACCGTACGGACCTTTCGACGGCTATACAACCCACAACAGCCGGGGCGATGCTTGTGGCAGGCGATGTTGTAACTTCCTTCCCGTCCAGTGATACCGAGCCACCGGTGCTTACGGTGGAAATGGTATCGCCCACACGTCGCCCACCGCAGCAGTACGGTGGTCGCAACAGCTCAGAGGGAAGTGCGCGGACTTCCGCAGCGGAGAGCGTTGGGTTGGCTCCCAGCTCCGGTCAAGAGCAGCTCGTGTTGAATGTTCTTGGGGATGACAATCGCGCGATACATCGACTCTCAGCTGAAATGAGCGCTCCCAACGGTGAGGTGCTCCGACGGTGGCGGTTCGAGCCGGTGGGTGAACCGGTCATTCAAGGCGATATGGCCTCCCGGCTTACCTCGGATCTGGCGCACCGGAGCTTTGGGAGTACGGTGGTCTGGGGTATTGAAGATGCCCCTCGGGATGGGCGTTATCGCTTGCAGGTTGTCGCTACCGATGCGGCGGGTAACGAGACACAGTCGGCGGAATTAGGGGTGGTCGTAGATTCAACGCCTCCAGACATGGCGGTTGAACTGTTCCGGAACGGTGTGGAAGCGGTAGACGGCGATGAGGCGCCGTTTCAGCTTGATCCTGACTCCCCGTTCTCCGTTCGCGTCCGCTATGATGACGCGGACGTGGTGGACGTTGATGTGGTGGATGAAGCGGGTCGTCCGGTGTTTCGGCTTGATGCTGTTCCCGACATTACCGGTGAACAGGCGCTGGAAGCGGAATGGTCGGGGCAGAACACGGACGGGTCCCCCGTTCGGGATGGACTGTACCGATTTCGTGCCCGCGGCGAGGACAGGTACGGCAATGGGACAACCGTCTTCAGCCCTGAGATTCTGGTACGACGTAGGCAGCCGGTTTTCCGTATCGGAATAGACCGGTCAATCGTTTCTCCGGTGGGATCGGAGCCGGGGATTCGGGCAACTCCGGAGCTGCGGCCGCTGCCGGGCCTCCGGGAATGGACGATCGGGCTGTATCGTGATGAAGCAGAGGATGAAACGGAGCCGGTGCGTCGTTGGTCAGGCATTGATCTTCCTCCCGCGGCGATAGTGCTTCAGGGATCGGATTTTCCGGAGGATGGTCGGTACTTTCTGTCCGGTTTTGCGCGGTACACCAACGGCGGTCTTGTAGAAGAGGAGACCCCATCCTTCCTGGTTGATCGCGTGCCGCCGGAGGTGAACATCGGACTTTCAGATATCGCGGTGATGCCTCGGGATAACCGACGTCTCGTGGTATTTGTGGAAGGCGGCGGAACCGCCCAGTCCGGCCGACTCATGCTTCGTGAAAGCCCCCCGAGGGCCGACGCTGCCGCTGAGCCGGTTGTTTTGCGGGAGCTTGACGTTCTCCCGGATGAGATAGAGTGGTCCCTCGTACTGCCGGACGGCCGTTTTCTTGCCCCCGGTTTATACGAAATCTGGCTGGAAGCGGAGGATTCGGCGGGTAATGTGGGCCGGTCTCCTTCTCGAAACTTTGAGCTCGTACCGCGCCTCGAAGGAGCGGAAATCAGCCCCCAGGACCGCCTGTTCAGTCCAGTCGGTGACCGGGGTGGCGCCGGTGTAACCTATGCTCTTCGAGGACCGGCAGATGCAGACCGCGGTGAGTTCTCCGTGACGATTGAGTCAGGCGCTGTTTCGCGCAGAATTTCCGGAAATTTGCCACTACCTGAGAGCATACGCTGGGATGGCCGGGATGATCAGGGGGTTCCGTTCCCCGATGGACCGGTCACGGCGGAGTTGACGATTACGGTTCCGGATCGCGGTGAGATTGAGGCGACCGCCGATCCTCTCATAATCGATACCACCGCGCCGGAGGTGTTCCTCGACCGAATTGGGCCCGAGTTTGTGTCTCCCGATGGGGATGGGGTGCAGGACCGGGTTATTCTGCGCGGAGACTATGGAGATGCAGTTTCCGGTACCTTGGTGGTCAGGGAAGAATCCTCTGGGAACGTAGTGCGCCGCATTACGCAGCCAATCAGAACTCAGGATTCTGAGCAGGCCATCACCCTGGAATTGGAGCCCCTCGCGGAGAATGGGTCGGTTATCCCCGACGGTCGGTACGAGATTGTAGCTGAAGCGACCGATGCCGCCGGCAATCGCGCCGTCAGTGATCCGGTGTCCTTCACCGTGGACACTCGCCCGGTAGGGGGGTTTCTTCGCGTCTCAGCGGGTGCTATTTCGCCCAACGGTGATGGTGTGGCGGATTCTGTCGCGATTGAACCGATCGTGCCGGACGTGAGCGGGCTGCAGTCCTGGGAGTTCCTGGTTACGCCGGTGGGAGACGGTGACGATCCGGTGTTACGCCGCGGGGGCTTTGGACCTGTCTTGCCGGAACGGATCGAATGGCCTGGAGAGGATTCCTCTGTTATCGACGACGGAGACTATGAGGTGCAATTACGTGGGCGCTATCGTCATGGTCCGGAGCTCAACATAACCTCACCGGTCATAACCGTTGACGCGACGCCCCCGGAGGTGACTGTCAGCGTTGCTCCGCAGCCGTTCTCTCCGGATGGAGACGGCCGAGACGATACGGTAGCATTTGAGTTGTCGGTGGATGACAGCTCATCCATTGAATACTGGTTACTGGAGGTGTTTGAACCGACCGGAGAGTTCTTTTACGACACCGGCGGCCGGGGGAATATTCCTGATAGGGTTGTGTGGGATGGAACCGCCCGCAACGGAGAGCGCGTTGTCTCCGCGGAGCGCTATCCATGGCGGCTGGAAATCGCTGATGAGCTGGGAAATATCACGGTGGTAGAGGATGAACTGTTGGTCGATGTATTGGTCGAACCATTTGAGGATGGATACCGTATTCAAATACCGAGTATCACCTTTCCAGGGAACTCGGCCGATCTCATTCTCGACCCCGGTGACCCGAGAGGTCGGCAGAATCGCCAGGTGCTCGATAGACTGGTTGAGATTCTCGGACGGTTCCCGGAGTATTCGATTACGGTAGAAGGACACGCGGTCAACTTGAGCGGCACCGAGCGGGAGGAACAGGAAGAGCTCGTTCCGTTGTCTCGTCGCCGGGCGGAGGCGGTACAGGCAGCGCTCATTGAGCGCGGAGTCGCAGCGAGATTACTCTCGGCGCGAGGTCGGGGTGGACGAGCGCCCCTTGTACCGCATGACGACGAGTTGAATCGGTGGAAGAATCGCCGCGTTGATTTTGTCCTCCAACGTTGAGCATGAAGTTCTCTCGAGAGACGTTACAGCAAATTCGCGAGAAGACAGATATGGTGGAACTGGTGAACAGTTACACCTCGTTGGAACGTCGTGGAAATCGATGGTGGGGATTGAGCCCGTTCAAGCCGGAGAAGACCGCTTCGTTTTCGGTGAAACCCGAAGACGGGTTCTACTACTGTTTTGCAACAAATCAGGGTGGTGATATCTTTCGGTTCATCAGTGAAATGGAGGGCCTCTCCTTTCCTGAAGCGGTAGAGTACCTCGCGGAGCGCGCGGGCATCACCGTCGAGTCGGGAGGTGGACCATCTGCGGAGGATCAGGAACGTAAAGCGTTGCTGGAGCTCTACGATCGCGTCAGTGGTTCGTTCCATTATCTTTTGACGTCTGACCCCCGTGGCGCGTCCGCCCTGAAATACGCTCGGGAGCGCGGTATCAGTGATGAAGCGATCGAGGCCTTTCGCCTGGGTTACGCTCCTGACGATGGCCGCTGGCTCTTCCAGTTTCTTCGAAAACGCTCCTATAGCGCTGAGTTTCTCAATCGGAGTGGGTTGTTTTCCAGTAAAGGCAACGGATACACCCTGTTCCGCAACCGTCTGATGTTTCCCATCGGTGATGAGCGGGAACGAATTGTGGCGTTCGGCGGCCGTGCGCTGTCCGAACAGGAACGGGCCAAGTACATAAATAGCCCGGAGACGGTGATCTATGGGAAGAAACGCACCCTCTACGGGCTGGCAAACGCCCTGGGATAGTTACGTAAGACGCGACGCGCCGATGTGGGGGAAGGGTACCTCGATGTCTTTTCCATGCACCAGTCGGGACTGGTAAATTCCGTTTCGCCCTTGGGAACCGCATGTACCGTAAAACA
>CAZNRF010000236.1:0-5824 GCA_964575075.1 uncultured Spirochaeta sp.
GCCCGCGGCGTGGTTACGCGAAGTTCGTCCTCGAGACGATGCAGCTGAACCCGGAGAACCTGGAGCTCGGCGTCCAGCTTCAGCACCGACCGTAACGCCTCAATGCCGGCATCCACCCAGACGGGCATGCCAACTACATCCCAGCGGCGATCGACGAACTGTAGTTCCTCGAAAACGGGAATATCGATACCGGCGATGTTTCCCGTTGACGTAGTGATCTTTTCCACCTCAGCGTAGGGGGTGACGTCGATTCCATCGTTAAACACCCCGACCCACTGCATCAAGTCTTTACGCAACCGGTCTTTCTCGCGTACGAGATTTTCGTACTCTTGTTCGACCTGTCGAATAACCATCTGCAACTGCTGCTTCTTGAGCTGTAGCGTCGGCAGATAGCGCTCAAATCGTTTCAGCGCATCCTTCTGCTTTTTCAGCTCGTTCTTGGTGAGCTTTACCATCAGGCCGAGGCCTCCTCCGCCTTATCCTTGGGCCAGAACTGATTGATCAGCTCCGATTTGAGCCCCGATTCTTGCGGTTCAAAGCACTCGGCCATGATCTTCCAGCCGCGGTCCAGCGCCTCTTCGAGGGGAATGTTCACCGAGAGGTCCATCATCTGACTCTCAAACAACTCCCCATATTTGAGTAACTTGTCATCCCAGTCACTCATTCGGAAGCCCATCGACTTTTTCTCCTGGCTTTCCTTATACGCGGCGTAGAGCTTGATCATGCCGTCCATAACGGCGCGATGATCATCGCGTGTTTTATCGTTTACTTGCTGTTTCAGCCGCGATAGCGAGCCGAAGGGCTCGATGCGACCGTTTCTCAGGTAGTACTGCCCCTCAGTGATATAGCCGGTGTTATCCGGAACCGGGTGGGTCACATCATCCCCAGGCATCGTGGTAACCCCGAGAATCGTAATCGACCCTGCTCCCTCAAAGTCTACCGCCTTCTCGTACCTGGAGGCGAGCTGACTGTACAGATCTCCGGGGTATCCGCGGTTAGACGGTACCTGTTCCTGGGTAATCGCGATTTCTTTCATGGCATCCGCGAAGTTGGTCATATCCGTCAGGAGCACCAGGACGCGCTGCCCTTGGAGAGCAAATTTCTCTGCGACGGCAAGGCTGATGTCGGGTACCAGCAGCGCTTCAACCACCGGGTCGCTGGCAGTGTGAACAAACATGATCGTGCGACTCAAGGCGCCACCATTCTCAAGGGTGTCCTTAAAGAAGAGGTAGTCATCATGTTTGAGGCCGATACCGCCCAGAATAATAACGTCAACCTCAGCCTGCATCGCGATGCGCGAGAGAAGCGGGTTATACGGCTCTCCGCTGACACTGAAAATCGGGAGTTTCTGGCTTTCCACCAGCGTGTTAAACAGGTCAATCATCGGTATACCGGTTCGAATCATGTTTCGGGGAATAATCCGCTTGGCAGGGTTGACCGAGGGCCCGCCGATCTCAATCAGATTATCCGTAAGCTGAGGCCCATTGTCTCGGGCCTGCCCCGACCCGTTAAAAATACGCCCCAGGAGATCCTCTGAAAACGAAACCTGCATCGGATGGCCGGTAAAACGCACCTCATCGCCGGTAGAGATTCCCCGTCCGCCGTTATATACCTGAAGGCTCACTTCGTCGCCACGCATTCGGATCACCTCGGCGAGACTGTCGCCGTAGCGACTGGACACAATTGCCAGCTCGCCGTAGCGGACGCCCTCGGCCTTCACGTTGATTACGTTGCCGGCGATCGATTCAATTCGGCTATAAACCTTACGCATGATTTCCTCGCTTGCTGTACGCTTCTTCCGCGGCGGGTTCCAGTCCATCGGAAACCTCGTCGAGCATCCCTAAGATCTCTTTCTCCAAGGCGGCAAAATCGTCGGTTCCCCACTCCGTACCGTTATAGTCGATGAACCTCTGCCTTAGCTGTGAAAAAAGGCTGCGGGCGTGTTCCTTGCTCTCTACGTTCAGTTTGCTCCCCAGGATTCGAAAGAGCACATCGAAGACGTGTCGTTGCCGCTCAACGCCTACGGCGGCATCGACCGGATCAAACGCGTTCTGCTGCAGGTAGACCGCGTCGAGGAACTCGCCTTTCTGGTGAAGTAAGAAGTCTTCGAGGGCGGTACCCTCTTCACCGACAACTTTCATCATCTGACCGACCTCGTCACCCTGCTCGAGCACTTTTCGGCTGTACTCAACCATGTCGTAGTCGACGAGACTGGGATATTTGCTCCAACTATCCATAGGATCGATGGATGGATACTTCCGCGCATCCGATCGTGCCCGGGAGAGCCCGTGAAAGGCGCCGACAACCTTCAAGGTTGCCTGAGTAACCGGTTCTTCGAAGTTACCGCCCGCAGGGCTGACGGTACCACCGATCGTAACGGATCCGGTTTCTCCGTTCTTGAGCCGAACCACTCCGGCGCGCTCATAGAACGCCGCGATCACCGATTCCAGATATGCCGGAAACGCTTCCTCACCGGGAATCTCCTCCAGACGGCCGCTCATCTCGCGCATCGCCTGAGCCCAGCGGCTCGTGGAATCAGCCAGGAGCAAAATGTTGAGCCCCATCTGCCGGTAGTACTCGGCAATGGTCACCGCGGTGTACACCGAAGCTTCCCGGGCGGCCACCGGCATCGAACTGGTATTACAGATAATAACGGTCCGTTCCATCAGCGACTTTCCCGTTTTCGGGTCGATCAGTTCCGGGAACTCCCGAAGCGTTTCCACAACCTCACCGGCGCGTTCACCGCAGGCGGCGATAATGACCACGTCTACATCGGCGTTCCGGCTGGTGATTTGCTGGAGAACCGTCTTACCGGCGCCAAACGGCCCGGGAATACAGTACGTTCCGCCCCGAGCTACCGGCAAAAAGGTATCAATAATCCGAACCTTGGTGACCATCGGCTCTTCCGGGCGCAGCCGCTCGGCATAGGCGCTAATGGCTCGTTTTACCGGCCATTCAAAAACCATCGTTACGGAATGAGTGTTCCCCGATTCATCGGTGACCTCGGCGACCGTCTCATCCAGCGTGTAATCACCCTGGTCTCTGATTGAGGAAACGGTAAACA
This sequence comes from uncultured Spirochaeta sp., assembly GCA_964575075.1. GTDB lineage: Bacteria > Spirochaetota > Spirochaetia > DSM-27196 > Alkalispirochaetaceae > Alkalispirochaeta. Next base: position 3,065 of record CAZNRF010000236.1, read on the forward strand.
CGCCACGCCAGCCAAAGGGAACCATAATCCGGTGTCGGAAAATCCCCTCCGGCACTGATCCAACCTCATCGCCGGCAGTTACCGTGTCTCCCACCGAAACTGACGGCGTAAACGTCCATTTCCGGGAGCGGTTCAACGCTTTGAGGTACAGTCCCCGTTGCAGAAAGAAGCCGGACTGCTCCGCAAGTTCAGGAAGAGGGTTCTGAAGTCCATCACAGATCGTCGAGAGCAAACCCGGCCCGAGCTCGACTGCCAGCAACTCTGCCGTGAACTCAACACTGTCTCCTACGGCGATACCCTGGGTGTCTTCAAAGACCTGGAGCTCCGCCTGATTCCCTCGGATTCGGATTACTTCCGCTTTGAGCTGCTTTTCGTCGACCTTGATGTATCCGACTTCGTTCATCGATACGTCGCCCTGAACGGAAACACTGACCATGTTTCCGTTGATCGCGACAACAGTACCGTTAGTCATGTGGCAATCTCCATCAGCGATTGTGCAACCACCTCGTACTGCTGATCAAACGCCTCGGCTCCCGCTTCCGTATCGTTGATACGGGCACGGCGCGCCGCGATCTGCAGCTTCAGATGGTACACAAGTAGTTTTTCGCGGTCGAAATGGTGGCCCGCCTCGAGGTTTTCTGTGCGTTGCCAGAGGAGTCGCAGGAGGGCGTTTTCGGTTTTCAGAGGGGTATCTTCGTTCATCACGATCCGCAGCCGTTCGGTAAGGCCCGCGTCGGTTATGTCCGGACGGAGGATCCGGTCGGTATCACGACCAAGCGCCTGCGCCCGGATCAGGGCAGCCTGCCGTTGCAGCTCCCGGAGCCCGGCGATCCATTCCCGGTATACCGGTGACGGGGAAAAGAATTCGGTCTCGTCATCGTCGGTGAGCCAGATCGCCGCGGAACGTATCGTCTCCAGATCCTCCGGCGTCGCCTCGATCGCGCAGTACTCGAGGAATTCCTCCTGCGACAGAAACGGCGTTTCCTCGAAGCGAATCGCCGGAAGGGACGCAACGGTGTAGTAGTACTGGCGCACGACGTTCCCCTTACTCCCGTCCGGTGCTTTGCATCAGTTCCGCAAGACGAGGATTCAGGTAGTGGGAGAGAAGATCCGCGAGGGTTTCATCGGTGAAATCGAAGTACGCCGCCGAATCTCCACCACCGACGCGAAAGCCCGCGTTGATACCGCGAACCGGTCGGACTTCGTAACCGCCCTTCAGTTTGTCGGCAAAACGCTTCCTGAGGGTGCCTTCCAGCGCGTCCCGATCTTTCTCGGCGACGAGGACGTCCAGGGTCTCGCCCTTCCCCTTCATCCAGGAATCGACGAAGGAAGCGATAAGATCCGCCATCCGGTCGGGGGTCATCGCTTCGGCGATGCTCTCTTTCTGCACCGTCTCGAAGAGAGCGGTGAGCTCTTTCTGAACCGAAAGCAGCAAGTCTCGGGAAGCCTGCTTCAACGCCGCTTCTCCGGCGGCTCGTGACTTTGCAGCTTCCTGTTCGGCCTCTTTCCGGATCGATTCGGCTTCGGAGCGCGCTTTCTCTATGCGATCTTTCGCCTGCTTTTCCGCAGTTTCGATGATCTGCTGCGCTCGCGTCTCCGCCTCTTTCACACCTTCATCGTGTATCTTCGCGATGATGTCCTGCAATTGCGTATCCATGCACGGTCCTTTTCGAAGTATTCCCGGTTTTGACCCATAGTATAGTCAAGGGCGGGGTGAAGACAAGGCCGAATCGTTCCATAATTATTTTATGACAGGGAAAGGTCGCCGATGATTTTGAACGTGTTTCCCTCGCGAACGACGTCCAGTTCGCGGCCCGGGAAATACTCCGGGAGCAGTTCTTCGATCCGACGAGCGATGTAGGCGTGGATCTCGTCGATCGTTTCGTCGGGCACATCGCTCAGGGTGACAAGGCGAACGTCAACAACGTACCCCTTGCCGTGCTCACTTCCGTAGCCGGCTGAGAACGACGCGCCGACGTTGAAGAGGCCGTCGGTCTCTTTGTTTGTGGAAACGCCTCGCGCGGGGCGAGCGGGATGGAGAGGATACTCTCCCCCCCAGCGGTCTTCCAGCTCATCGTCGATCCTGTCGAACAGCTTCTTCAGGGTGCCTTCGAATTCCTGTACTTCCCGACCTCTCACGATGATTTCACTCCCATGCAAGGACGATCTCTTTCGAGCCTGGAGCCAGAAGGAGATCTCCCATCGCAACTTGCCACGTTGCCACCTCATCCGTCGACGACCCGCCGGATCGGGACGCCTCGGTGTCCTGTTCGACCGCCTCCGGGAAGGTGCTGCTGGTGATCCGGCCGGGTGTGCGGATCGTGACCGAGAACACCTGGTTTTCGAAGAGGCGGGAGATCAGCTGTGCCTGTTCCTGATCGTATCCTTCCGGCGGCGGCCCCTCTCCGACGGGAAGCCGGAGCGTTCGCGATTCGAGGGACAGGCTCATCCGGGACCCGCTGGAAACGCCCCCCCAGAGCGCCTCGAGGCTTTCCACCGAACCGATCCGGTAGGATACGGTGATGGAGATCTCCTCACCGTGTTCTTTCATCTCGTAGGATGTGAGGGTTACGTCGGGGTAGAGGACGGCGGTCTCTTCGGCGTCCCGCCGCGATACGGGAACGGCGCGTTCGGAGCTTTCCTCATCAAAAACGCCGTACTCCCAGAGAGATCGAGGCATGCGGTATACGATATCGAGGGAGAACGTGTCCCCTCGGGAGAGGTCGATCGAAACCTCCGTTGAAAGACACGAAGTGAGCA
>CAZNRF010000237.1:0-2064 GCA_964575075.1 uncultured Spirochaeta sp.
CAGGCGGTGGCAACCGGCGCCCACAGGCCCCGGTCGATCTCAGCCTCCACCAGCCGCCCCAGCCCGCGGGGACGGGGCCCCAGAAAGGCGCTCCCGTCGGCCTGCCAGAAGTCGATATAACGATCGCCCGCCTGATCGTAGAGCCACCACTCCCGGGCGCGGCGCACGATCCGCCCCGGCGGCAGCAGGTAGCTGCGCCGCGGCCGCGTCTCCTCGGCGGTGGTGATCACCATACCTCCTCCATATCCTCTCCGGCGATGCGCTCCAGGGGCGTGTACTTCGGAATAAACTGCGCCGTGGCGCCGGTCTCAAAGCGAACCAGTACCACCGCCTCGTTCCCGGCGTACCACGCCTTGGTCACCATCCCGGTGCCGTAATTGTCGTGGTAGACCGCCGTACCCCGCGGCCAGGGATGGTTTTCTCCGCGGGATCGGCCGGCGCGCAAGCCCGAGAGCGTGCCCGCCCCATCATGCCCGAAGCCGCCGCTGTAGCCGTCGGCGTCCACCTGCACCAGCTCCTTGGGAATCTCCGTGAGAAAGCGCGAGGGAAGAAAGTCGGTGAGCTTGCCGTGGAGCCGCCGGTAGCGGCAACTGGTGAGGGTGAGCTCGTTACGAGCGCGGGTGATCGCCACGTAAAAGAGGCGGCGCTCCTCTTCCAGTTCCTCCGGGTCATCATCACGAGGAAAGAGCCCCTCCTCCAGACCGGTAATCACCACCCGATCAAACTCCAGCCCCTTGGTGTTATGCATCGTGATAAGTACCACCTTGGCGTCCACGTCCGATTCCTGCTCCCGGGCGCTATCCAACTCGATAATCTCCAGGAACTCGGTGAGTCCCTCCCGGGTGGCGGGATAGAGGGAGGCGGCGTTTACCAGCTCCTCCAGGTTTTGCACCTTCTGCGTGCCGGCAACTTCGTCCTGCTCCGTGTGGTATTGGCTGAGGCCGCTGCCGGCGAGCATCTCTTCTACCACGGAGGCCAGCGTAGCGGGTTCAGCGGGGTTGGGACGCTCTGTCGTCGCTCCGCGTTCGACATAATCCTGTAACCGTTGCGTGAGACGGACAAACGCCTGCAACGCGGCGCCGGCCTTCTTGCTGAGCTCGGGAATCGCGTAGTCCGCGGCGGCGGCGAGATCGCCCCGGGCGGGGGCGAGCTTTTCCAGGATGCGGTCCACGCTCTTGGCGCCGAGGCCGCGGGCCGGTTTGTTGACGATGCGACGAAAGCTCACCTCGTCCCGGGGGTTGGCGAGGAACTTGAGAAACGCCACCGCGTCTTTGACCTCTTCGCGGTCCCAGAAGCGCACCGCCCCCACGATGCGGTAGGGAATCTCCTCCCGGAGGAGCGCGGTTTCAAAGGCGCGGGACTGGGCGTTGGTGCGGTAGAGGACGGCCGTTTCGCCCCCCTCTCCGGCGCGGTCGGCGGCGCGGACGCGGTCGATTACGAAGGAGACCTCGTCGTTCTGATCCGGTAGCAGGAGGAGCCGTGGCAGGGCGCCCTCCTCCCGATCGGTGAAGAGCGTCTTGCCCAGGCGCCCCTGGTTGTTGGCTACCACGGCACCCGCCAAGTCCAAAATGGGCGCCGTAGAACGGTAGTTCTGCTCCAGGCGTACCACCTTGGTGTTGGGAAAGATCTCCGGGAAGGTGAGAATGTTCTGCACCTCGGCGCCGCGAAAGCGGTAAATCGACTGGTCATCATCGCCGACCACGCAGACGAAGGTGTCGTCGGCGGCCAGCGCCCGGAGCATGCGGTACTGTGCCACGTTGGAGTCCTGGTACTCGTCCACCAGGATGTAGCGAAACCGCCGGTGCATACGTTCCGCCACCACCGGTTCATTTTCCAAAAGCTGCACCGGCTTCATGATGAGGTCGCCGAAATCGACGTTGCCGATCTCCTCCAGACGCTGCTGGTAGGTGCGGTAGATCGTGACGAAGTCGGGGTCCTCGCTGATGTCGGAGAGGTCGTCGTCGGGGGTGAGGCAGTAGTCTTTGGCGCGGCTGATGAGGTGGTACCACCGCGCCAGGGGGCCGCGCTTCTGCTCGGGGTAGAGCGCTTTCAGGAGCGTAATCG
>CAZNRF010000237.1:2074-5812 GCA_964575075.1 uncultured Spirochaeta sp.
GTAAGTTGAGCTGGGGCCGGCGGGCCCAACCCTGCCGGAGGGGTGCGTGGCGGCCCCCAGGCCCGGGCGGCCCCCGGCTTCCTCGGGGCCGGGGTCGTTGAGCAGGGAGAGGGCGCGCTCGCGCATCTCGCCGGCGGCCTTGTTGGTGAAGGTCACCGAGAGGATGGAGCGCGGGTCCACGCGCTGCTCGCCGATGAGCCAGGCGATCTTGACGGTGATGACGCGGGTCTTGCCGCTGCCGGCGCCGGCGAGGATGAGGAGCGGGCTGTCCTGGTGCAGCACGGCCTCGCGTTGGGCGGTGTTGAGGCCGGCCATGGCAGCGTGGAGGGTGGGCGTCATAGCCTGGCATGATAGCGCAGGCGGGGAGTGAGGTCGAGGGTGCCCGGTCGCAACTGGGCTAATACAATTCTTACATCGATGCCGTAGGTTCAGTGCGGGGGAAGAGCAGATGCGCACGACCGAGCAAGGGCACAGCGACTCATCGACAACCATGATTCTTACGGAAGCAGGCTCATCCTACTTTTTTCGGCGTAATCAGCGTCTTCAGAGGTTTCGGCTCATAGACGGCCGGGAGGACTACGGCCTGCAGTTGCAGGATTACAACCCCAAGACGTTGGACAAACTGATATCTCAAGGGATGGTCAGAAAACTGGAATTCCCCGTGCACGCGATTCGGTCTGATCGACAGATGCTTATGCAATATGTGACCTCGGTCACCCTCGGATTTCTGACGCATGCTGCACGGATACAACTCGCGCAGGCCGTGGAGAGTTCTCCACTGCTTCGATTCGCGCGGCGATTTCCGGAGAGGTGGCAATCTGAGAGCCATGACTCCGCGTCCGAAAGAACCTTGCGACGGGAGCTCATCAATCTGACGACGCGGCAGGTGCTGGAGCGCGCTCACAGCCAAAGGAGCCACGCCTACGAGGATGACCCGTTCAAGCCGCTGGTCGGTCGGTTTCTCACAACAGTTCCGGAATCCGCATGGCACCTGTTAGCTGTCATGCCCGACGACGCCCCGAGACGGTCGCTCATTGAGGATATCACCGAGACAATCAGTCGCTTTGTGCTGCAAGCGAGTGTCGCTGACTATCTATCGTTGGTGTGGGCGGAGCTCATTGGTCATCTGCAAAACGCGCGGCAGGCCGATCCGGTGCCTGTGGTTCATCTTCTCTCGCAGCTGGATGGAGTCGGGTTTGATACGCAGGGTTTGCAGGGCAGAGCATCACACCGTCTTCACATGATGGCCGGTACCGGCGACATCCAGTTCGCGGCGTTGAAGGCCGACCTCGAGGAGATCGTAACGCATATGGACGGCGGAACGCAAACATTCGAGCAGTTCTATCGCGTTGCGGATACCGCCGGTGATGATCTTGCACTGTATTATCTCGGGTTTCTGGAGGAATCATGTCGCCGCGTGGGCTTACAGCTGCGCGCGTTTGTTCGGGGTGGGAGCAGTGACGGGATTCTTAACATCGTGGTGACAACGGGTTCGAAACCCGTGGGAGGAACACAGTAGTGGAACTACGTACTACCACCCTTCGTGAGGGGCCGCGGTTGCTCACGGTTGAAGGTGAAATGGATTTGTACAATGCCGACGAGTTCAAGAAAGCCGTTTCTATACTTTTGGCCGACGGCTCAGAATCGATCGTGATCGATCTGTCCGAGTTAACCTATATCGATTCCAGCGGCATTGGCGCGCTGCTTTTCACGGTGACGCAAGCGCGGGCAAAAAACCTGCCGGTTTGCTTCGTTGGCGTAACGGGTAGCGTCCGCACGGTAATAGAGTTGACGAGTCTCCTCGGGTTTCTTCCAATCGAGAATACGATTGCAGACGCCGTCAACAGATTCGGAACATAAGATGCGAGGCACGAGACCACGAGGATTGTTATGACGATAGATGTAGCGCAAGACCAACACGATATACACGTTATTCACTTGTCCGGAGAGATGGATCTCTATTCATCGAACGCGCTCAAAGAGTCTGTAGCAGCGCTGTGGAAGGAGGGACACGGGCGACTCATTATCGACCTCTCAGAATTGGAGTATGTTGATTCGAGCGGAATCGGGGCACTCTTAGGCGTATACTCTTCGAGCCAAAAGCGCGGGCACGGTATTGTGTTCTGTGGTGCAACCGGTTCCGTGTTGAAGGTGATCGAGTTAACTAAGCTGGACGGGTTTCTCCCACTGGAGCGTTCCGTCGACGCAGCTGTAGAACGACTCACGCCGTCTGAAGAGACACCGCATACGCGGAGCACCGTTCGCCAGCTCATTGTTGATCCTGACAGCCCCCTCCTCGATACCCGGAATATGTACCATAAGCGGTTCTACCTTGATCTGACGAAAGTACGCCGGCTGGCCAATCTCATCGCCCAAAAGGCCCCGAACCACCTCCGCGATATCAACATCCTGGAACAACAGATCAGCGAGCTACTGAAGAATGCGGTCAAGCATGGGAATGGGAACGACCCAACAAAGGCTGTGGCGGTGTGGTTCCGTTTCACTGATGAGTCGGCTCACCTCATCGTAGAAGACGAAGGCCCGGGATTTCAGTTGCTTGAGGAATGGAATGATTTCTATCGCAAGAAGATAGAAGCGTACCAAGCAAAAGACTTCGAGGCGATGATGAACTATTTAGCATTTCGAACGGATAAGAGCACGGAACATGACGGCGGCAATGCGATGATGGCAGCAGTGGAGTACTGGAACGAGGGGGTCGTGTTCAACGAGGCCCGTAACCGGATTGCCGTCATGAGGTCGTTTCGTGCGGAAGACACCGACGTGTAATCGAGTTCGAACCGGACCGGTTTTAGAGAATGACGGTCTGTTTGTCGAATCGCATCAGCGTCCACGTGATGTCATCTCCTAACGGCCGCCGGCCACGGAACCGGTTAAAGTCCTGGAGAATTGCATCTGATATTTGCTCTACCGGTACATCGGGATGGTCGTTGATAATATTGGCGACCCGATCCAAGGTGTAGATCGTTCCCTCTTCGTCGGGTTGCTCGATAAGACCATCGGTAATAAGGAACAACAGATCAGTCTCTCTGGGACGAAAAACGTCAGTCTTTGGTTCGAGATCAGGAACGACACCAAGAGGCAGGTTGTTCTGGTGCGTCTTAAGGAGATGCAGGGCGCCATCGCGATACAAGAATATGTGAGAATGACCCAAATCGCAGATCGTGACCCGGCCCGTTGTCTCTTCGTAGTCCAAGAACACGGCGGTAACAAACTTCTCCGTCTCAAACGTCTGAACGAGATAGTTATTGAGCTTACGGATGAATGGTACCAAGCCATCGGAGAAGTTGTATATGCTCATCATACCCCAAAGAACCGAGGTAACGATTGAAGCGGCTACCCCTTTGCCGGAGACGTCGCAGACCGTAATCAACCACTTCCCGGGTTCATACTGCTTGGTCTGGTAGTAATCACCGCCTACACCTTTGGCGGTTCGAGAGCTGCCTACAAGTTGCAGTCTTTCTCCAACCGCGATTTCACGTTCACGGACGATGCGGGCCTGAAGCTTTCACGCCAGCTCGATATCAGTTTGCGTAATCTGGGACAGGTACACCAACATGTCCTGAGAGGAAAAAATCTCGGCGAAACGGTCCCCGGACCAGGTCAATAGATAGGAAGTAACCACCGGAAGACGCATTTCCTCGGCAACCTCAACCGAAACTGTAAAAATACCACTAACACCTCAAAACGTACGAGCTCTCGTCCTTATCTCGCGCATCG
>CAZNRF010000238.1:0-5763 GCA_964575075.1 uncultured Spirochaeta sp.
GGGTATTACAAATCTGTCAGATTATGGTGTGGGGGCACAGTTGGATGGACTCGCTCTGAAAAACGCGGTAACGGAACTTTCCGAGCTTATGGGTAGACGCAGCACGGTAGATGAGTTGCTTCAGGATCTCACCGGTACGGTGGCTGATCATCTCCACGCCGATGTGTGCTCGGTCTACCTGTACGATGTTGAACAGGACGTGGTGGTGCTTCGAGCAACAACCGGACTCAATCCGGCTCTGGTCGGCAAGGTACGACTTCGCAGTGGCGAGGGGCTGACGGGGTATGCGTTTCTGAATAACAGTCCGATCCTGGAACACCAGGCCCACCGGTCTACCTTCAATAAGCCGATTCCCGACTTGGGAGAAGAGCAGTATCCGGTGTTTCTTGGGGTTCCCATCAAACGCAACAGTCTCGGGATCGGCGTGCTCACGCTGCAGTATCGCGCCGATGACGGCATCGGTGACCCGGAGCTGCGTACATTGCGCTCCCTTGCCTCCCACCTGGCGGCGGCACTGGAAAACGCCGCCGCACTGTACGAGCTTCACGAGGCTCCCCCCTCTGACGGCAATCGGACCGGTGTCTTTGAATCGGGGCTTATTCACGGAACCAGCGCCTCCCGGGGTATCGCGATCGGGCACCTCGAGTACCTCGATCAACACCTTGAGATCGCGTCTCAGTCGTCACGCTGCTCGCTGGAAGAGGCGATCGAGGTAAGCAGCCGTCAACTGGAAGATCTGCAACGCCACGTGGATGAGACCCTCTCGGATGTTGCTGCCATGATCTTCAGCTCGCACCTGCTGATGCTCCGGGACGACAGCTTTGTCGGCGAGATGTATCGGATTCACCAAGCGGGGAGTGATCCGGTGTCCGCGGTGCAACAGGTGGTAGATGATTTTTCCCGCCGGTTTCTGTCTATTCCGGATCCGCGATTTCAGGAAAAAGTACAGGATGTTCAGGACCTCGGACACCGCATCGTGCGCAATCTGCAACACCAGGATGAGCACGACGGTGACTATCGGGGCCATGTGGTTGCTGCTCACGATATCTTCCCCTCCGAATTGGTGAAGCTCTACCTGCAGAACGTAGAGGGTCTGGCGTTCTCCGGCGGTGGGGCCACGAGCCACGTGGCGATTTTGGCACAATCGCTGAATCTGCCGGTTGTGGCTACGGCGGATCCGCGGTTGTTCTCTGCCGCTACCGGCACGCAGGTTGTGATAGATGCCGAAGACGGCAAGATCGTGGTGCGTCCCGGGAAGGAGATTCTCGATGCGTACCGCTCCCGGGTATCCGCCTTGGGACGCAAACGATCCAACGCCTCGGAGACGCCGCTACCGGATCACCTGTACAGTCGCGACGGTGTAGAGGTTGCGCTCTTCGCCAACGTGAACTTGGTGAAGGACGCTCGCGCTGCACATCGTCTGAACGCCGCCGGCGTCGGGCTGTACCGCAGTGAATTTCCGTTTCTCATTCGCAACGGGTTTCCCACCGAGGATGAGCAGCTGGCGGTATACCGGAGAGTTGTTGAAGAGACCGAGGGCAAACCGGTCTCGTTTCGGACGCTGGACCTCGGCGGTGATAAACTCCTGAGCTCCCAGGTGGGTCGGGAGGACAACCCGTTTCTGGGTTTCCGTGGCGTACGCTTTCTATTGGAACACCGGGAGTTGTTTCGTGAACAGCTCCGGGCGATGCTACGAGCCGGCAACGGTATCGAATTAGGCGTCCAATTTCCCATGATTGCAAGTCTGGATGAGTTTGTCGCCGCCAGGGAAGAGGTCTATCACTGCATAGACGAGCTCGCCCGGGAAGGAATCGAACACAACGCTGCGCCCAAACTGGGGGTAATGATCGAGCTTCCCTCCGCGATCGAAATCGCGCCGGAACTTGCCCAGGTCACCGACTACCTGTCCATCGGAACCAACGACCTTATCATGTACATGCTCGCGGCGGACCGCACCAACCATCGCGTTGGAGAACTGTATCGAACGGTCCATCCGGCAGTACTGCGGGCGATTGCACGCCTCATGTCGGCCGTGGCACCCACAAACACGCCCGTTTCGGTGTGCGGAGCCGCCGCCACCGATCCGGCGATGGTAGCCTTTTTTCTCGGCATCGGTATTCGGTCGCTCAGCGTCGATCCCGACGGTCTCACCACCGTGGCAGAGGTCATCTCGGGAACCTCGGTAGCCGAAGTGGAGCAGGTTGCCCAGAGAATGCTGGCGACTGCTGATCGAAGCGTCCTCGCCGAGATCACCGAAGACGTACGGCGCCAGTTTCAATAATATCGATTTTGTGGTAGCTCATAGACGCATGAAGCAGCCTGCCGCCCCGGACGTACTCCTTTGTGACATGGGAGACACCCTCATCCGCTGGACCAGCTACTCCCGCGAAGACGGTCTCACCGCTCTGCGCCCCTTCTGCGACGAGCCGCGGCGTTTTTCACTCTCGCCGCTCGTAGCAACCGGCGAGGAGCTGGACCGCTACATCGAACCGCACGCCGCCGATAGCCTCATCGAGTACCGGCAGGCGGATTTCCTTCGACTGCTGTTTGGAACCCACGGAATCCAACTGCGCTGCGATGACGACAATCTGGAATGGCATTACTGGCACCACGCTCTGGGATTTGAACCGGAGCCGGGAGTTGCGGCGGCGCTGCGCGGGATTCGCGAGCTCGGGGTGCGTCTGGGTATTGTGAGCAATACCGCCTTCGGTCCCGTATGCATCTCCCGGGAGTTGCAGCGACACGGGCTGAGCGAGTTTTTTGATGAGCCGGTGGTCACGTCGGCGCGGTTCGGGGTGCGAAAGCCGCATCCCGCCATTCTCAAAAGCGCGGCAGGCATCTTCGGCGCCGGCGGGAAAACGGTCTGGTACATCGGTAACAGCGTGTTTCACGATGTCGGCGGCGCCACGGCGGCCGGACTCCCGGTGATCTGGTACAACGAAGATGGTGAGGATCTGGCTGAAGCCGCCACCCGCGGCGAAGTGCCGACCCATACGGTGTCATCCTGGGCCGGTGCGGAAGCGCTCATCCGGGATCTCGGGGATCCCCGTCGGCGTAGGCCGCGAGAGCAAGAGAATCAACCTTAGACCGCGGCGAGTCGGCCCGACTGGTAAGCACGATCGGTACCTGCGCCCCGACAATCACCCCGGCGTGACGAGCAGATGCGAGAAAGGCGAGCGCCTTATAAAGCACGTTGCCGCTTTCGATGGTGGGAACCACCAATACATCCGCCTGTCCCGCTACCGGCGACTCAATTCCTTTGATCCGCGCCGCTTCCAGGGAAACCGCGTTGTCCAACGCCAACGGCCCGGCCACACTGCACCCCGGTATTTCGCCCCGCTGCCAGGCAGCAACCAGTTCCTGCGCTTCCACCGTTGCCGACATCGCCGGCGTGACCCGTTCGGTGGCTGCAATGATCGCTACCCGGGGGTGCAGGTAGCCGATACGGTGCAGAAAAGAGACGGCGTTGGTAATAATCGCCTGCTTCGTCTCCAGATCAGGAGCGATGTTCACCGCGGCATCGGTTATCGCCAACGGACGACCAAACCCGGCGATCTCAAACAACGCCAGGTGGCTCAAGATTCCATCACCTCGCAGCCGGTGTTCCCGTTTGAGCACCTCCCGCAGCAGAACTCCGGTATCTACCAGCCCTTTCATGAGCGTGGTGGCCTCACCGGCAGCGACGAGCTCCACTGCCCGTTGCGCTGCTGACGCCGCATCACCGCCTACCGCCTCTATTGCCATACCAGAGATATCGATCTCACCGGCGCGAGCGACGCGTTCAATCGCCGCCCGCTCACCCACTAACCGCGGCTCGATGAGTCCCCGCTCCCGGGCGGTATACACCGCCTGGAGGACATCTCCATCGGCCGCCGCCGCTACCGCCACTACGGTGCGGTGGTTGGGCTCTTGATCGAGCTCGGCAAAAGAAAAGGTCATGTGCTCTCCATCGTGTTTCATACTGCTGATCCCAGGCCCGCCTCGCCCAGCGACCTTAACCACCGGCCACGAGGGCCACGTCCGCCCCGCGAGCCAATGCGGCTTCATTTACCGGCAGGATGTGCATTTTCTTCGGACCAAAGACCTTCTGCAGCGCTTCTCCAACCGCCTCGAGCGAAAAAAGCCCGGTCTTCGCCAGGAAGGCTCCAAGCATGACCATGTTCGCCGCTCTCGCGCTGCCAACCTCTCCGGCGATCTCATTCGCCCGGACGAGCATAACGTCCAGATCGGTACGATTCGGAGCGTCTTCGATGAGGCTTTCGTTTACCACCAGAAGCCCTCCGGCAACCAGTTCGGTCTCGAACTTATGCATCGAGGGCAAATTCATTACGATGGCGGCGGTGGCATCACGATGGATGATTGGGGAACCCACGGGATGGTCGCTTACAATGACGTGACAGTTCGCGGTCCCCCCCCGCATCTCCGGACCGTAGCTCGGAAGCCAACTCACTTCAAGACCTTGCAGCATCCCGGTATATGCGATGAGTCGCCCCATGGACATGACTCCCTGCCCGCCGAATCCGGCGCAGATAATCTTATGCTCACTCATGCCTGTCCCTCCGATTCCGGGTTCCGGAAGTTTCCCAGGGGGAAGTAGGGAATCATAGACTCCTGCAACCACTGCAAGGAATCCACGGGAGTCATGCCCCAGTTGGTGGGACACGTCGAGAGAATTTCCACCATACTAAATCCCAATCCTTTCTGTTGGACGGTGAAGGCCCGGCGGATCGCCGCTTTGGTCTTTCGCACCTCCTTTGGATGATGGACTGAGGTGCGCTCAATAAACGCCGCGCCATCGATAGTGGCCAGCATCTCGCTTACCCGCAGGGGGCTTCCGGCATGGCTCTGCTCCCGTCCATAGGGACTGGTTGTCGTTTTCTGGCCCAGTAGCGTGGTGGGCGCCATTTGTCCGCCGGTCATACCGTAGATCGCGTTATTGACGAAGATCACGGTGATCTTCTCGCCGCGGTGCGCGGCGTGGACGATTTCAGCGGTGCCGATCGATGCAAGATCACCGTCACCTTGATAGGCAAACACCGTACGATCAGGAACGACCCGCTTTATCCCGGTAGCCACCGCCGGCGCGCGGCCGTGGGCAGCCTCGTGCATATCACAGTTGAAGTACTTATACGCAAGTACCGCGCAGCCCACCGGGGCGACTCCGATCGACGCGTCGAGGAGAGACATCTCCTCGAGAACCTCTCCAACCAGGCGATGAATAATGCCGTGGGTACATCCCGGGCAGTAATGGGTTTCCGCATCGGTCAGTCCTCGTGTCTTTTCGAATACCACCGGCATTACATTACCTCCTTGAGCATTCGTCGCGCGGCATCACCAATCGCGTGCTGATCGGGGATCATACCGCCACTGCGTCCGTAGAATCCCACGGGCCAACGTCCGGCGGCCGCTATTTTGACGTCGTCGATCATCTGACCCATGCTCATTTCCACCGCCATCAACGCCCGTACTGAGTCCCCGAGTTCATCGAAGGCGACCTGCGGCCAGGGCCAGAGCGTGATCGGACGGATCATTCCCACGTTGAGTCCCTCGTCTCGGAGCATCTCCACCGCGTTGCGAACGATCCGGGAGGAAGTGCCGTAACTGACGAACACGAGATGGGCATCGTCGGTACGGTATGACTCGTACCGTACTTCCTGCGCCTCGATGAGCGCGTGTTTCCGGGCGAGCCGAATATTGTGGTCTTCGAGATCTTGCGGCTGCAGATAGAGCGAATTGATAATGTTCGGGGGACGACGCCCCTCG